>NZ_JACZCQ010000006.1:900000-1006814 GCF_014904705.1 Nisaea sediminum | reverse complement strand
CGTGCGCCTATGGCGGCGGCCCCCTGTGGGCGAACGAGGACATCAAGGTGCTCCAGAACATGACCGGCAGCCCGCCGCCCGCCTGGAACGACCCGACCAAGGGCGCGGAACTGGCCCGCAGCCAGTTCGACCGCGGCTCCGACGTGGTCTTCGCCGCCGCCGGCTCGACCGGCCTCGGCGTGCTGCAGGCCGCGGACGATGCCAAGAAATTCGCGATCGGCGTCGACAGCAACCAGAACTACCTGCATCCGGGCACCATGCTGACCTCCATGCTGAAGCGCGTCGATATCGCCGCCTACAATGTCTTCATGGCCGGCAGCAAGGGCGAGCTGAAGCCGGGTCTCAACGTCCTCGGTCTCGGCGAGAACGGCGTCGGCTGGGCGCTGGACGAGCACAACAAGGCGCTTGTCACCGACGAGATGAAGGCACTGGTCGCCCAGGCGGAAGCTGGCATCAAGTCGGGCGAGATCAAGGTCCATGACTACATGGCCGACAATACCTGTCCGTACTGACGGCGCGCGCCAGATCAGAATATGACATCCGAAAATCTTCGGCCCGTGGCGGGCGGCGGCAAGCCGCCCGCCATCGAGTTAAGAGGCATCTCGAAAAGCTTCGGGCCGGTGCAGGCGAACCGCGACGTGACCTTCAGGGTCATGCCGGGGACGATCCACGGCATCGTCGGCGAGAACGGCGCCGGCAAGTCGACCCTGATGTCGATCCTCTACGGCTTCTATCAGGCCGATGCGGGAGAGATCCTGGTCGACGGCAAGAGCGTGACCATCGAGTCCAGCCGGGCGGCGATCGATCTCGGCATCGGCATGGTGCATCAGCATTTCATGCTGGTGGAGACCATGAGCGTGCTCGACAACGTCATGCTCGGCTCCGAGGGCGGCGCCCTTCTGGAAACCGGGCAGCAGGCGACGCGGAAGGAACTCGCGCGCCTCTCGAACGATTACGGTCTCACCGTCGATCCGGAGGCGCTGATCGCCGATCTCTCGGTCGGCCAGCAGCAGCGGGTCGAGATCCTGAAGGCGCTGGTCCGCGGCGCCCGTATTCTCGTGCTGGACGAGCCGACCGGCGTGCTGACGCCGCAGGAGGCCGACCGGCTCTTTGAAATTCTCGCCGCGCTGAAGGCGCGCGGCGTCACGATCATCCTGATCACCCACAAACTGCGCGAGATCCTGGCCGCGACCGACAGCGTGTCCGTGATGCGCCGTGGCGAGATGGTCGCGCACCGAACCACATCGAAGACAAGCGCCGAGGAACTCGCCGAGCTCATGGTCGGCCGCAAGGTCCTGCTGCGCGTCGATAAGACGCCGGCCGAGCCAAAGGAGACCGTGCTCGCGGTCGAGGGACTGACCGTCACCGATAGCCGCGGCGTCGAGCGCGTGAAGACCGTGTCCTTCCAGGTCCGCGCCGGCGAAATCGTCGGGATCGCCGGGGTCGCCGGCAACGGCCAGAGCGAGCTTCTGCAGGCGCTTGCGGGCATCCAGCGGATCTCGGACGGGTCCTTCGACATCTGCGGCACCCGGACCGTCGAGCATGACACTCCGCTCGATCCGCACGAGGCGCGCCGGCTCGGCATCGCCCATGTTCCGGAAGACCGGCACCATATGGGTCTCGTCACCGCCTTTTCCGCCCATGAGAACCATATTCTCGGCCATCACGACTGGCCGGCCTTCAATCGCGGCCTGCTGCTCGACCGGGAGGCCGCGATCGCCGACTGCACAGCCGAGATGGAACGCTACGACGTCCGCCCGCCCAACCCACAGCTGACCGCCGCCATGTTCTCCGGCGGCAACCAGCAGAAGATCGTGCTGGCGCGCGAACTGGAGACGCAGCCGAAGCTGCTCCTGGTCGGCCAGCCGACCCGCGGCGTCGATATCGGCGCCATCGAATTCATCCACAACACACTGGTCCAGATGCGGGACCGGGGCGCAGCCGTCCTGCTGGTCTCGGTCGAGCTCGACGAGATCATGTCTCTCTCCGACCGTATCCTCGTGATGTCCGCCGGCCGCATCGTCGGCGAGATGGACGCGGCCGGTGCCGACCCGCGCCGCATCGGCCTGATGATGGCCGACATTCCCGAAGACGAAGCCGAGGTCGCATGAGCCAACCGGTCAAACTGCCGCCCTGGATCGATATCGGCGTCATCCCGGCCCTGAACATCCTCGCCGCCCTGCTGGTCTCGGCACTGGTCATCCTCGCCGTCGGCGAGGATCCGGTGAAGGCGCTCGAGGTGATGCTCTACGGCGCTTTCGGATATGACGAGGCGATCGGCTACACGCTCTATTACACGACCAACTTCATCTTCACGGGCCTTGCGGTCGCCATCGCCTTCCATGCGGGCCTGTTCAATATCGGCGGTGAGGGCCAGGCCTATATCGGCGGGCTCGGCGTCGGGCTGCTGGTGCTCGCGCTCGACGGCTGGCTGCCCTGGTACGCCCTCCTGCCGCTGGCCATTGTCGCCGCCGCCCTGTTCGGCGGCGCCTGGGCCGCGGTGCCCGGATGGCTGCAGGCCTATCGCGGCAGCCACATCGTGATCACCACCATCATGTTCAACTTCATCGCCTCGGCGCTGATGGTGCATCTGATGGTGAACGTGCTGATCAAGCCGGGCCAGATGTCGCCGGAAAGTCGCGAATTCGCCGAGAGCGCCTGGCTGCCGATGGCGCGCCAGATCGCTGGCGCATTCGGCTTCGACATCTCCCGCTCGCCGCTCAATCTCTCCTTCCTGATCGCGCTGGTCGCGGCGGTTCTGGTGACGATCTTCATCTGGCGCACCCGCTGGGGCTATGCGATCCGCACGGTCGGGCGGAACGAGACGGCGGCGATCTATGCCGGGATCGATCCGAAAAAGACCGTGTTCTGGACCATGGCGCTCTCCGGTGCGCTCGCGGGCATGGTCGGCATCAACGAGATCATGGGCGTGCAGCACAAGCTGCTGCTGAACTTCACCGCGGGCTACGGTTTCACCGGCATCGCGGTCTCCCTGATGGGCCGCAACCATCCGATCGGCATCGTGCTCGCCAGCCTGCTCTTCGGCGCGCTCTACCAGGGCGGAGCGGAGCTCGATTTCGAGTTCGAGCAGATCACCCGCGACATGGTGGTGGTGATCCAGGGCCTGATCATCCTGTTCTCCGGCGCGCTGGCCTACATGTTCAACCCGATGGTGGCGCGGCTGGTCGGCCGCCTCGCCGCGGCGAAGGGTTAGGAGGGCGCGATGGAAGAATCCTATCTCCTCGTCCTGCTCACCCTCGACGCCACGCTGCGGGTCGCGACGCCGCTGATCCTGGCCGCCATGGCGGGCCTCTTCGCGGAACGCTCCGGCGTCATCGATATCGGACTCGAGGGCAAGATGCTGGCGGCCGCCTTCGCCGCCGCCGCGACAGCTGCGGCCACCGGATCGGCCTGGGCCGGGCTCGCCGTCGCCATCCTCGTCTCGGTGGCGCTCGCCTTGCTGCACGGCTTCGCCTGCATCACTCACCGCGGCAACCAGGTGGTGAGCGGGGTCGCGATCAACGTCATCGCCTCCGGCCTCACCGTCGTGCTCGGCATTGCCTGGTTCCACCAGGGCGGACGCACGCCGACGCTGGACGCGGAGTTCCGCTTCACCGAGCATGCCCTGCCCTTTGCCGAGGCCGCGCGCAGCATTCCGGTCCTCGGCACGATCTATGCCGAGGTGATCAGCGGCCACAATTTCCTCGTCTATCTCGCGCTCGCCATGGTGCCGCTCACCTGGTGGGTGGTCTACCGCACCCGCTTCGGCCTGCGTCTCCGCGCCGTCGGCGAGAACCCGGCCGCGGTCGACACCGCCGGGATCAGCGTCACCGGGCTGCGCTACAGCGCGATGGCGATCGCCGGGCTGCTCTGCGGCATCGCCGGGGCCTACCTCTCCACCGCCCATTCCGCCGCCTTCGTGCGCGACATGACGGCGGGCAAGGGCTACATGGCGCTGGCGGCGATGATCTTCGGCAAGTGGAAGCCGGTTCCGGCGCTTTTCGCCTGTTTGCTCTTCGGCTTCCTCGACGCCCTTGCAGTGCGTTTGCAGGGGGTCGAGATCCCGGTGATCGGCGTCTTCCCGGTTCAGCTCATCCAGGCGCTACCCTATATCCTGACGGTGGTGCTGCTCGCCGGCTTCATCGGCAAGGCGGTGGCACCGAAGGCCAGCGGAACCCCTTATGTGAAGGAACGGACGTGACCCCCTATTACGATGCGGCCGTCGCGATCCGCAAAGCGCTCCCGGGCCGGGACGCGGCGATCGCCCTGGTGCTGGGCAGCGGGCTCGGCTCCGTCGCCGACGCGGTGGAAGGCGCGGCCAGCGTCTCCTTCGCCGATATTCCCGGCTTTCCGAAACCGAGCGTCGACGGCCATCACGGGCGCCTCGTCCACGGCACGCTGTCCGGCCGCAAGGTCTTCGTCCTGCAGGGCCGCGCCCATGCCTATGAGGGACACCCGCTCTCCGACGTTGTGCTGCCGGTCCGGGCGATGGAAGCGCTCGGGGTCGAGACCCTGGTCCTGACCAACGCCGCAGGCAGCCTCCGCGAGGAGATGGCGCCGGGCGACCTGATGATGCTGACCGATCATATCAACTGGTCCGGGGCCAATCCGCTGACCGGTCCAAACGACGCCTCTCTCGGCCCGCGCTTCTTCGATATGACGACGGCCTACGACACCTCGCTCCATGGAGCGCTCCGGCGCAGCGCGGAAGCGGAAGGCGTGACTCTGCACGAGGGCGTCTATCTCTGGGCACTCGGCCCGAACTTCGAAACCCCGGCGGAAATCCGCGCCTTCCGCATCCTCGGCGCCGATGCCGTCGGCATGTCGACGGTGCCGGAAGTTCTGGCCGCGCGCCATGCGGGCCTCAAGGTTGCCGCAATTTCCGGTATAACCAATTACGGCGCGGGCATGGTCGCGAACGAGGTTCTCGACCACGCGCATACCTTGGCGCAGGGGGCGACGATCGCCGAGTCCATGACCAAGTTGCTGCTGCAATTCCTGAAGGATCCGATCCATGAGTGACGCCACGCGCGCCCTCTCCATGCTCGATCTGACGAGCCTCGGGGAGGACGATTGTCCGGACATCGTCGCCGCTCTGCTGAACAAGGCGGAGACGCCGAGAGGCAAGGTCGCGGCGGTCTGCATCTGGCCGCGCTTCGTCGCCCAGGCGAAGACAGCACTGGAGGGCACCGCGATCCGGGTTGCCACCGTGGCGAACTTCCCGCACGGCCGCACCGACATCGCGGCCGCGGTCGAAACCACGCATCAATGCGTGCGCGACGGCGCCGACGAGGTCGACGTGGTCTGGCCCTACGAGGCCTGGCTGAACGGCAACCGCAAAGTCGCGGGCGATCTGGTCGCGGCCTGCAAGGCGGAATGCGGCGACAGCGCGCATCTGAAGGTGATCCTAGAAACCGGCCGGCTGCAGACCGCGGACGCCATCGCCGGCTCCTCGCGCGACGCCATCGCCGCCGGCGCGGATTTCATCAAGACCTCGACCGGCAAAACGCGGATCTCGGCGACGCTGGAAGCGGCCCATATCATGCTGGAAGCGATCCGCGAGAGCGGCAGGCCGGTCGGCCTGAAGCCGTCCGGCGGCATCCGGACGACGGCGCAGGCCGCGGCCTATCTGCATCTCGCCGACAAGATCATGGGACCGGACTGGGCGACGCCGGAGACCTTTCGCTTCGGCGCCAGCAGCCTGCTGGATGCGCTTCTGAAGACCCTCGACGCGGAGCAATAGAACCACGGCATGCTGACGCAGGAAATCATCCGCAAGAAGCGCGACGGCAAGACGCTCTCGGGCGAGGAGATCGCCCTCTTCGTCGAGCGGATGGCGAAGGACGAGGCGAGCCCGGCGCAGATCGCCGCCTTCGGCATGGCCGCCTTCCTCAACGGCATGGAGACCGAGGAGACCGTCGCGCTGACGCTGGCGATGCGGGACAGCGGCAACGTGCTCGAATGGGACGCGGGCGAACTTGGCGGCCCGGTGCTGGACAAGCATTCGACTGGCGGTGTCGGCGACAAGGTCAGTGTCATGCTGGCGCCGATGGTGGCGGCCGCGGGCGGCTTCGTGCCGATGATTTCCGGCCGCGGGCTCGGCCATACCGGCGGCACGCTGGACAAGCTCGACTCGATCAAAGGATACGATACCGCGCCGACGGTGAAGCGCTTCCGTCAAGTGGTCGCCCAGGCGGGCTGCGCCATCATCGGCCAGACCGAGGATCTCGCGCCCGCCGACCGGCGCTTCTACGCGGTCCGCGACGTCACCGCGACGGTGGAATCGATCCCGCTGATCACCGCCTCGATCCTCTCGAAGAAACTGGCCGCCGGCCTGCAGGGCCTCGCGATGGACGTGAAGACCGGCTCCGGCGCCTTCATGTCCGATCTCGAGGGCTCCCGCGCCCTCGCCCGCTCCATCGTCGATGTCGCGAACGGCGCCGGGCTGCCGACCACGGCCCTGATCACCGACATGAACCAGGTGCTTGGCCACAGCGCCGGCAATGCGCTCGAGATCCGGGAGGTGATCGATTACCTGACCGGCGAGCGGCGGGACGAAAGGCTGCATGAGGTCGTCATCGCGCTCGGCGCGGAAATGCTGGTGACCGGCGGTCTGGCGAAAGACCGCGAGGCCGCCCGCTCGACCCTGCTCCGCACCCTCGCCTCCGGCGCTGCGGCGGAGCGGTTCGAGCGCATGGTCTCGGGTCTCGGCGGCCCGACCCACCTGTTGCGCGAGACCTCCGCTCTGAAGACCGCGCCGCATACTGCGGCCGTGCTGCCGGACACGCCCAGCACGGTGACAGGCATCGACACGCGGCAGGTCGGCCTTGCCGTCGTCGAGCTCGGCGGCGGCCGCCGCAGGGCGGAAGACAGGATCGATCACTCGGTCGGCCTCACCGAAATCGCCGGGCTCGGCGAGGAGGTCGGCCCCGATCATCCGCTGGCTGTCGTCCATGCTCGAAATGCGGCCGATGCAGACCGTGCGGCGGCGACGCTGAAACAGGCCTTCACGACCGGCGGCGCGGCGACGGCGCCGGGTCCCGTGATCCTGGAGACGGTGACCGCATGACCCGTGCCTTCCTCATCGTGCTCGATTCCGTCGGCATCGGCGGCGCCCCGGACGCCGCCGCGTTCGGCGACACGGGGTCGGACACGGTGGGCCATATCGCGGACGCCTGCGCCGCCGGGCGCGGCGACAATGCAGAACGGAACGGTCCGTTGCGGCTCCCCAATCTCTGCCGTCTCGGTCTCGGCAGCGCCTCGGAAGCCAGCACCGGACGATTGCCGCCGGGGCTCGCGAGGGCTCCGTCGGATACGGCCTGGGGTTATGCCTCCGAGACCAGCAACGGGAAGGACACCCCGAGCGGGCACTGGGAGCTGTGCGGCGTCCCCGTCAGCTTCGACTGGGGGTACTTCCCCGTGACGCGGCCCTGTTTTCCGCGCGACCTGATGGAGCAACTGGTCGAGGCCGAAAACCTGCCCGGCTGGCTCGGTGATCGCCACGAGAGCGGCACCGTCATCATCCAAGAACTCGGCGAGGAGCATATCCGCACCGGCAAGCCGATCGTCTACACCTCGGCCGACAGCGTGCTGCAGATCGCCGCGCACGAGGAGCATTTCGGCCTGGAGCGGCTGCTGGCGCTTTGCGAGACCGCGCGCGCGCTGGTCGATCCGCTGAATATCGGCCGGGTCATCGCCCGGCCTTTCGTCGGAGAGACACCGCACACGTTCAAGCGTACCGCCAACCGGCGCGACTACTCGGTCCTGCCGCCGGAGCCGACCCTGCTGCGCCGCCATGCGGACCGGGGCGGGCAGGTGATCTCCGTCGGCAAGATCGGCGACATCTTCGCCCATGACGGTACCGGCCGGGAGGTGAAGGCGCCGGACAATGACGCGATGTTCGATCTGATGCTCGCAGAAACGCGGACGGCCGGCGAGCACGCGCTCATCGTGGTGAATTTTGTCGATTTCGACGTTCATTACGGCCATCGCCGCGATCCGGCGGGCTATGCCGCCGCGCTGGAGCATTTCGACCGCCGCCTGCCGGAATTCGAGGCCCTGCTCGGTCCGGGGGACCTCGCGATCATCACCGCCGATCACGGCTGCGACCCGACCTGGCCCGGCAGCGACCACACGCGCGAGAACGTCCCGGTTCTTACGCTCGGCGGGGCGCGGCCTGCCGGTCCGGTCGGGCACCTTTCAAGTTTCTCTGATGTAGGTCAAACTCTGGCACGTCATCTCGGGATTACCGACATGCCGCACGGCCGCGCCTTCGCGCGGACAGCCTGAGGAGGACGGCGATGAAAATGTTCCGCGACCTGTTCCTCATCGCCTTCATCGCCTGCGGGGCCGTCGGCGGCTCGCAGTTGCCGCAGCTGGTCCAGGAATACGAACAGCGCCTCGGTGGTGCCCGGGACGAGGCGATGGCGGCGCATCGTCAGGATGTCGCGGAAGCGGCCGCCTTCGGGCTCACCCTCGAGGGCTTCGCCGAGCGCTACCGGGCTTCGGAGGACCAGGCGGTGCGGGCCGGCGCCGACCGGATGCTGCAGCGGCGCGACCGGGCGGAAAGCCTCGACGCCGCCTATCGGGAGCTGCAGGCCGCGCCCTACCTTCTGCGACCGTGGGCGGCTGTCTCCCATGTCGATACCGGCATCGCGGAAGCCGCTTGGAATTCCTACAAGCCCACCCTGACGCTCGATATCCGGTTCGGGATCGCCGGCATCCTGCTCGGCTGGATCCTGCACGCCCTTGTCTCCGTGATCTGGCGCGCGATGTTCCGCCGCCCGCCGGAAGAGCGGAACCGGTTCCGCCGTGCCTGATGACCTGAAGAACCTGACCGCGCGGATATCCGCTTGCCGGATCTGCGCAGACCACCTGCCGCTCGGTCCGCGCCCGGTCGTGGTGCCGCGTCCGACCGCGCGCATCCTGATCGTCGGTCAGGCGCCCGGCACCAAGGTTCACGAGAGCGGCATCCCGTGGAACGACCGCTCTGGGGACCGGCTGCGCGAATGGCTCGGGCTCGACCGGGAAACCTTCTACGGCTCGGAACGGATCGCCATCATGCCGATGGGCTTCTGCTATCCGGGCGTACTGCCGAACGGCGGCGATGCGCCGCCGCGCCCGGAATGCGCCGCCGAATGGCACGAACCGTTGCTTGCCCACATGCCGGAAATCGAACTGGTCGTGCTCGCGGGCATGTACGCCCAGGCGCATTATCTCGGCAAGGCGCGGAAGAAGACGCTGACGGAAACCGTGAAGAGCTGGCGTGAGTACGGCCCGCGCTACCTGCCGCTGCCGCATCCGAGCTGGCGCAGCGGCAACCTTCTGAAGAAGAATCCCTGGATCGAAGCCGAGATCCTGCCGCATCTTCGCGCCGAGGTGGCGCGGCTGCTGGCCTGAGCTAGAGGCTGGAGCGCTTCAGGCGCGGCTTCTTCAGGCCGAGCTTGGTCTCGCGATAAAGGATGAACAGACCCGCACCGGCAATGATCGCGGCACCAGCGATCACCTGGCCGGACGGTACGCTGTCGAAAACCAGATAGCCGAGCGGCACGGCCCAGATCATGGCGGTATAGTCGAACGGCGCCACGACCGCTGTCGGCGCCTGCCGGAACGCTTCGGTCATGAATATCTGCGCCACGCCGCCGATCACGCCGACGCCCGCAAGCAGGGCAAGGTCCATCGGCTCCGGCGTCACCCATTCGAACGGCATAAGAACCCCGCCGAGAATGACCCCAGCGAGGGTGAAATAGAACACCGTCGCGGCGCTGCTGTCGATCGTGCCGAGCTTGCGCATCACGACCATGATGCAGCCATAGGCGAAGGCGGCGGCGAGGGCCAGAAGGGCGTAGAGGCTGATCCCGCTGCCGTCCGGGGCCGCCGCCAGGACCACTCCGGAAAACCCGATGAGAACGGCGGAGACGCGGCGGATGCCGACCTTCTCGCCGAGGAACGGGATCGCCAGCAGGGTACCGAAGAGCGGCGCCGAGTAGCTGATCGTGACGTAGGAGGCGAAATCCATTCGTGCGAGCGCGTAGAAGCCGACGAACATCGAGAGGACGCCGATGGTGGCGCGCAGGAACTGCAGGTCCGGGCGCTTGGTCAGCAGCGCGCGCCAGCCGCCCTGGTTCGGCAGATACAGCATCAGCGGAATCAGCGCCGGCAGGCTGCGGAAGAAGATGATCTGGGAGGTCGGATAATGGTCGCCCAGCCCCTTCACGAGCACGCCCATGATCGAGAACAGGAAAATCGCGGTGACCTGGCAGGCGATACCGCGTCCATAGCCGGCCGGTGCGGCAGCTGCAGTAATGGCGGCGGGCATCGCGCGGCCTCCTTCGGGCAACAGTTCTTGAAGCCTACGCCTCGATGCGCCGGCTCACTCATGCAAAGATTGCAGGCCAGCCGGTTAACGAAGTTATAACGCCCTGAGAGAAAAGGATAATTCGTCGCATTTGGAATGCGTGTGTCGCATAGAGGCTATTTATGCCGCTATCCGAGGCGGAAGAACGGCCGGAACCTGACCCCGATGATGTTTCCGACGATGGCGACCGCGATCCAGACCCAGCCATGCAGACTGGTCGAGGCGACGCCGGAAAAGAAGGCGCCGATATTGCAGCCATAGGCCAGCCGCGCACCATAGCCCAGCATCAGGCCGCCGAGCACCGCCGCGAGGAAGGGCCGCCAGCCCATGGCCAGCTTCGGCGCGACCTTGCCCGCAAGCGAGGCGGCGATCCCGGCACCGAGAATAATGCCGATATTCATCAGCGAGGTCGGCTCGACCAGCACGCCCTCGCGGAGCGCACCCTGACGCCACCCCACGGCCCAGAAGGTGCTGCTGCTCGGATCCCAACCGACCATCTCCGCCACCTTCGCGCCCCAGAGCGTGAAGCCCCAGGTGACGCCCCATGGAAACCCTTTGGCGAGCAGGGTCGCGTAGTTCAGCACGGCAAGCGCGACGGCGCCGAGGAGCAGCGGCCAAGGACCCTGCAGCAGCGTGCGCCCGTTCAGCGGATGCTTGCGGTCCCAGAGCGGTTTCTTCAGGCGCGCGCCCCAGAGCCAGAGCAGGCCGAGAATCGCGGCAAGCGCGCCGACCTGCATCAGTACCGCAATCGGATACCCGAACTCGCGTCCGAGCGAGACCGCGCCGAGCGACGGCAGACCGCGCCAGAACGGAATATCGAGCGAGCCCCAGAAAGAGCCGGCGCAGAAAAACACCAGCACGACCATCATCCGCGCGTTGCCTCCACCCGCAGTGAAGAGCGTGCCGGAGGCGCAGCCACCGGCGATCTGCATGCCGAGGCCGAAGATGAAGGCGCCCGTGACCAGCGAGACGTTGAGCGGCGCAACGGCGCCGCCGGCCTTCAGACCGAACGCCTCCCCGTCGCTCAGAACCGTCGCGAAAAGGATCATTGCGACCGTCAGCATCACGGCCTGCGCGACGATCCCGCTGAGATCGCGTTGCTGGATCAGGTTTCGGTAGGCCGCGGTGAAGCCGAAGGCGGCGTGATAGAGCGCGACCCCGAGCCCGCCGCCGATCGCGAGCAGCGCAAGGCGCCGGAGCTCCCCGTCCAGCAGATGCAACGCCGCGATCGCGGCGAAGATCCCGCCGAGTGTCAGGGCGAGCGGCTTCTGCGGCAGCGGAGTGGTCGGGACGGCGATACTCATGGCGCCCCTCTTACCCGCCGTTCCCCGATTTCGCAATGTCGAGAATGGCACGAACGTCCTCGTCCAGCTCCGCCCCGAGCTGATCCAGCGCCGGAACCTCGTAGGCGCCGAAGACATGGGATGGCAGGCGGTAGGTCACCCGCGCACTGCCGTCCTGTCCCTCCGTCACATAGACCCGGATCGGCGCTTCGATGCCCGCGGCCTCCGACGCCGCCAGCATGCGCACCGCGTAGGCGGGCTTGAAGAAGAAGAAGACCCGGTTGCCCGGCACGGTCACGCCTTGCGATTTCGCCGCGCAGGTCGCGCAGGCGACGCCGACGATGTTGAAGCCGTGCACCTTGATCGCTTCGGGCAGCGTCTTCACAAAGGCGTCAAAAGGCTGCCCGGTCTCGATTGTCACTGTACCGGAATAAGGTTTTTCGACTGCCGCTAAGGCTGCCGGGCCTCCTGCCGTCGACCAAAGCAGGAATGCAAACAGGACCGCACAGATCCGTCTCATGGCCAATCCTCCGAGGGAGAGTATCCGACCGATTAGCCACGAATCATGGGCAACGGGAAATAAACAGCGCGTGACGGGACCGCGAGCTATTGCAGCAGGCGCGGCGACGGTACGTCCGCATGGGACGCCATCTCGCTCGCGAGCGGTCCCGCCTGATGGTGCACCAGCACCCAGTCGGAGGATTCGAGCGCGAAGATGTTGGTCGCCGCGAGCGTCTCGCCGCCGATCCGCTCGTAACAGACGACCAGAGCCAGGTCCTCGCTCAGGAAGTGCACCTTCGGCTCGAGGCATTGCAGCGCGGTTTTCACCGGGCCGGAGAGGATCTGCGCCCAGCTCTCGATCACCGCATCGCGGCCGAAAAGCGGCGGGGTGCCGGGATGAATGCAGCTCACGTGCAGTTCGCCCGCCCAGAGCGCTTCCATCGCCTCAAGGTCACGGGTCGTGAAAGCGTTGTAGAACGCCTCGTTACGGATCAGCACGTCAGACTGCCGGGCCCTGCTCATCCCTCGCACTCCGCTTACCCAAATCCGGACAGCCGGGCTCAGTAGGTCGCCCGGCCTCCGGAACAATCGAATACGCCACCGGTGCTGAAGCTGCAATCCTCGGAGGAAAGCCAGGCGACGAGATTCGCGATTTCCTCGACCAGCCCGAAGCGCTTCATCGGGATCTTCGACAGCATGAAGTTTATGTGCTCCTCGGTCATCTGATCGAAGATGTCCGTCTTCACCGCCGCCGGGGTGACGCAATTCACGGTCACGCCGCTCTCCGCCAGCTCCTTGCCGAGCGATTTGGTGAGGCCGATCACCCCTGCCTTGGCCGCGCTGTAGGCGGGCGCGTTGGGATTGCCCTCCTTGCCCGCGACGGAGGCGATATTCACGATCCGCCCGTACTTGTTGCGCAGCATGTAAGGGACAGCCGCGCGGCAGCAGAGGAAGGTACCGGTCAGGTCGATATCGATCACCTTGCGCCAGTCCGCGACGCCGTACTGCCAGGTCGTGGTGTTCGGCCCGGTGATGCCGGCGCTGTTGACCATGATGTCGAGCCGGCCGAATTCGCGCTCGACCTCGGCGGCGGCACGGTCGACCGCCCCGTCGTCGGTGACGTCGACCACCGCCGTATGAATCGTGCCGCCGATCTCGCCAGCGGCCTCTTCAAGCTTCGCCGCATCCGCGTCCCAGAGGCTGACCGAGGCACCCGCGGCGGAGAGCCGCGCCGCGATCGCCTTGCCGATCCCGCGCGCGCCGCCGGTCACGACGGCGGCACGTCCGGAGAAATCATACTCGACCATGGGCCGGCGATCAGCTGTCGGCGACGCAGGTCTGGCGCTGCGCGCCGAGCCCGTCGATGCCAAGTTCCACCACGTCGCCCGCTTTCAGGTATTTCGGCTCCGGCTTGAAGCCCATGCCGACGCCCGGCGGTGTGCCGGTCGGGATCACGTCGCCCGGATGCAGGGTGAAGAACTGGCTGAGATAATGCACCAGGAAGGCCGGACCGTAGACCATGGTGTTGGTGTTGCCGTTCTGCCGGAACTCACCGTTCACCTTGGCCCAGATGCCGAGTTCCTGCGGGTTCGGGATCTCGTCCTTCGTGACCATCCAGGGACCGGTCGGCCCGAAGGTGTCGCAGCTCTTGCCCTTGGTCCACTGGCCGGAGCGTTCCGCCTGGAACTCGCGCTCGGAGACGTCGTTCACGACGCAATAGCCGGCGACGTAATCCAGCGCATTCGCTTCCGAGACATATTTCGCCGTCTTGCCGATGACGATGCCGAGCTCGACCTCATAGTCCAGCTTCTTCGAACCGCGCGGCACGATCGTGTCGTCGTTGGGGCCGCAGATCGCCGAGGTCGCCTTCATGAAGATGATCGGCTCTGGCGGCACTTCCATGCCGGACTCGGCGGCGTGGTCGCTGTAGTTGAGACCGACGCAGATCATCTTGCCGACCCCGCCGACGCAGGCGCCGAGACGCGGGTTGCCGGAGACGACCGGAAGCGAGCCGACATCCGCGGCGACGATCTTCGCCAGTCCTTCCGGGCTCAGCGCGGCCCCGTCGATGTCGCCGACGATGCCCGACAGATCCCGGATCTTGCCGTCGCCGTCCAGAATTCCCGGCTTTTCGGCACCCGACGCGCCATACCGCAGCAGCTTCATGGGATAGCTCCTTCCCCCAAACGATTTTTGATTGCAGCCTAAAAGACAGGCGGCGAGGTTTGCAGCCGGATACCGCCAAGTCAAGCAGCGGCAGCGCCGCGTCGGGGAACGTGACCATGGCCGAGATGACAGCAGAGGATGCGGCGGTTCTGGCCGTCGATTGGGGAACCACCAGTCTGCGGGCATTCCGCTTGGCTGCCGACGGCACCATTCTGGACCGGCGCCGCGCAGCGGCCGGGATCCGGGCGATCGACGACGGCGATTTCGAGAGCGCCTTTCACCAGATCGTCGGCGACTGGCTGCCGGCCGATCCGGCAAGAGCGCCGCAGATCGTCCTGGGCGGGATGATTGGCAGCCGCCAGGGCTGGATCGAGGCGCCCTACCTGCCCTGTCCCGCCGATCCGGCCGGCCTCGCCGCAGCGGCCGTTTCGGGCAGGATGAAGTCGGGCCACGCCTTCTGGATCGCGCCGGGTCTCTCGACACAGCAGGACGGCCGGGCCGACGTCATGCGCGGAGAGGAACTGCAGATCCTCGGAGCCCTGGAACAGCTCGGCGGCGGTCGCCACCTGATCTGCCTGCCCGGCACGCACAGCAAATGGGCGCTGCTGGAAGACGGCATCATCCGTGACTTCCACACCTACATGACCGGCGAACTGTTCGACCTGTTGCGCCGCCATTCGATCCTCGGCTCCACGATCGAGCATGCGGCCTGGTCCGAGGAAGGATTTCGGGATGGTCTCGCGGCGGCGGGAAAAGAGGGCGGAATGCTGGCCCAGCTCTTCACGGTCCGGGCCGGAACCCTGCTCGGAACGCTCCCGGTGGAGAAGAGCGGCGCCTTCCTTTCCGGCCTGCTGATCGGCAGCGAAGTTTATGCCGCAGCGCACAATATTCCTGCCGGATCAGAGGTTTGCATAATCGGCAACCCAGACCTCACCGATCTCTACACCCCGGCGCTTGCCGCCCGTGATATACGCTGTCGCCAACTGGGAGAGTATACAGGCGCCCATGGCTTGTTCCGACTGGCCAAGGATCTTCTGAAAAGAGGATAGCGGGGCGCGCGACGAAGGGATGGGAATGACACCGAATGTCACCTTTCTCGGCATCGGGCGGATGGGCCAGAGCATGGCCACCAACATCGCCCGCGCCGGCTTTCCGCTGACGGTCTGGAACAGGACTCAGGGGAAGGCGGAGGCACTCGCCACGCATCACGCCACCATTGCCGACAACCCGGCTGAGGCGGTCGCGGAGGCCGACATTGTCTGCACCTGCGTGACCGACGCCGATGCGGTCAGCGAGATCCTGTTCAAGCGCGGAGTCGCGGAAGCGATGAAGCGGGGCGCGATCTTCTGCGACATGAGTTCGATCGCTCCCCTGGCCGAGCAGGAATTCGACACGCAACTCACCAAGCTCGGCCTCCGCCATCTGGACGCACCGGTCTCCGGCGGAACCCAGGGCGCCGAACTCGGCAGCCTCGCCATCATGGTCGGCGGCGAGAAGGACACTTTCGTCGAGGCGACCCCGGTGCTCGCCGCGATGGGCCGCCCGTTCCGCGTCGGCCCCTGCGGCGCCGGCCAGCTCACCAAACTCTGCAATCAGGTGATCGTCGCGATCTCCATCGCCGGTCTTTCCGAATCCATGCTGCTGGCCGAGGCCGGCGGTGCCGACCCGTCGGCGGTGCGCGACGCGCTGCGCGGCGGCTTCGCCGAGAGCCGCGTGCTGCAGGAGCATGGCGGCCGCATCCTCGAGCGCAACTGGAGCCCGGGCGCGCCGGTCCGCAACATGCTGAAGGACCTCAATACGGTGCTCACGACCGCGGAGCGATGCGGGATCGAGCTTCCGCTTCTCGGCCTCGTCCGGGATTTCTACGACAAGCTGAGCGCCCGTGGCTTCGCCGAGCATGACCAGACCTCGCTGCTGCTCGAGCTCGAACACCGCAACGCCCCGCACCGCGTCGGCAACAAGCCGGATAGCGGCCCGGAGGTTTAGGGCCGCATTTCCCTAATTCGTCATCCCGGACCCCGATCCGGGACCTCGCGGAGACGAACTCCGCCCTATGTTCGATGAGGTCCCGGCTTTCGCCGGGATGACGGCTCAATAATCAAGGAATCGCCTTCCGCGCGCGGAACTCCTCGAACAGGTCGAGGAACATCTCCTCGGACCGGACATAATCGTGGAACCCGGCCATGCGGATCTTCAGCGTGTCGGTCATGACGTCCCAGTCGGTGCCGAAGACGTAATCCGCGAAGGGCCAGGCGGCGATATCGGCATAGGGCGTGTGCATCAGGCCGTATTTCTCCACCATCCGCTCCCAGAGCGGCGCCTTGTCAGCCATGAACTCGGTCAGCGGAATGGTCTGCACGTCGCCCGGCTCCATGCCGAAATGCGCGGCGAATTTCGGCCAGACATTCTTCCAGCGGAAGAAATCGCCGTTGGTGATGTTGAAGACCTCGTTGCGGGCGCTCTCCGCCGTGGCGCAGAAGACCATGGCGCGCGCCAGCAGGGCCGAGTCCGTCACCTGATAGACCGCCTCGTACGCTCCGCGCTTGCCCGGAAACCGGAGCGGCAGGCCGAGTTCCTTCGAGATCGCCGCATAGACCGCGATACAGGTGGAAATATTCATCGGATTGCCGACCGCGAAGCCGCAGACCGTATGCGGGCGCAGCGCCGACCAGCTCCAGCGCCGGTCCTTCTGCGCGGCGCGCAGCCAGCTCTCCTGCGTGTGGTAGAAATTCGGCAGCATGTGCGGAGGGTCCTCCTCCCTGGCCGGGGTCCTGAACGGCCCGAGATGACTGCCGTAGATCTTGTTGCCCTCGATCAGCTGGACATGTTCCAGCCCCTTGGAGGCCGCCGCGACCGGCTCGACCGAATTGACCAGCATGGCGAGATTCGGCGCATCGTGCTCCGCCCAGGTCGGGCGGGCCTGAAAGGCGCAGTAAAAGATATGCGTGATGTCGGTGAGGGAGCCGAGCTTGGTCTCGGCATCCGCCCGGTCGAGCAGATCGGCGGAAATGTGCGCCGCCCGTGTCGGGAAATCCGGCGCCCGCCGGCTGACGCCGACGATGTCCCAGCCGCCGATCTCCTCCAGATGCTGCACCAGCCGGCGCCCGATCACGCCGAGCGCCCCTACGACCAGAGCCTTTTTCTTCGCCATCGTCCCCTCCGTACGCTCTTTCGAAAGAGTGTGCGAGGCGCGCCGGATGCCGTCAACGCGGCTTCAGGATCATGGATACGGCACCTCCGTGGAGGGATCGGACCAACCTGGACGAAGTTCTACGAGCCAAGGCGGAATGGAAGTGCCGGAATCCGCTCCGCTTTGATCGACGGCCCGCGCGCTCAGGCGGAAAGCGCTTTCTGTTGCGGCTCGCCCTCGCCGTCCCCGCCTCCCGGACGGCGCAGGGGCCGGTTGCCGCCAAGCCCCCGGAGGAGGACGTAGAAGACCGGCGTGAAGAAGATGCCGAACAGGGTCACGCCGATCATCCCCGAGAAAACCGTCAGGCCCATGGCGTAGCGCATCTCCGCGCCCGCTCCGCTCGAAAGGATGAGCGGAACGACGCCCATGATAAAGGCCATGGAAGTCATCAGGATCGGGCGGAGACGCAGCCGGCTCGCCTCGATCGCCGCTTCGACCGGTGTTCGTCCGCCGAACTCCAGCTCGCGGGCGAACTCGACGATCAGGATGGCGTTCTTCGCCGATAGCCCCACCAACACGATCAATCCGATCTGGGTGAAGACGTTGTTGTCCTCCCCCATCAGCCAAATGCCTGTCATGGCGGCCAGCACGCTCATCGGAACGATCAGAATGATAGCAACCGGCAGACTCAGGCTCTCATACTGCGCTGCGAGCACCAGAAAGACGAGAAACAGGGCAAGCGGGAAGATCAGGGCGGAAGAATCGCCCGCCAGGATCTGCTGGTAGGTGAGATCCGTCCATTCGAAGGCGAAACCCGCCGGGAGTGTCTCCTCGGCGACCCGCTCGATCGCCGCCTGCGCCTGACCGGAGGAGAATCCCGGTGCTGGCGCGCCGCTGACATCGGCGGCGACAAAGCCGTTGTAACGCAGCGCCCGTTCCGGCCCGTTCGCAGGTTCGACGCGCAGGAGCGCCGAGAGTGGCACCATGGCCCCGCTGTCCGAGCGGACTTTGAGGGCTCCGATGTCCTCCGGACGCGCCCGGTAGGCGGCATCGGCCTGGACACGAACAGAGTAGGTTCTCCCGAAGCGGTTGAAATCGTTCACATAAAGGCTTCCGAGATAGACCTGCAGAGTCTCGAATACATCGGTCACCGAAACCCCGAGTTGCTCCGCCTTGGTGCGGTCGATATCGGCATAGAGCTGCGGTACGTTCACCTGGAAATTGGTGAACAGATTGGCGAGCTCGGGCGCTTGGCGCGCGGCGGCGAGGAAGGCCTGCACGGTCTCGTCCAGTTCCTCGTAGCCCCTCGAGGCGCGGTCTTCGACCTGCAGCTTGAAGCCGCCGGTGGTCCCGAGTCCCTGGACGGGCGGCGGCGGGAAAATCACCACGAAGGCGTCCTTGATGCCGGCGAACTGTGCATTGAGACGTCCGGCGATCGCGCCGGCACTGTGTTCCGCTCCCTTGCGCTCGTCGAACGGCTTCAGGGTCGCGAAGACGATGCCCGCGCTCGAGCTGTTGGTGAAGCCGCTGATCGAGAGTCCCGGAAAGGACACCGCATGCTCCACGTCCGGATCGTCGAGGGCGATCTGGCTCATCTCGCGGATGACCTCCTCTGTCCTGTCGAGCGAGGCGCCGTTCGGCAGCTGCGCGAAACCAATCAGATACTGCTTGTCCTGCATGGGAACGAAGCCGCCGGGCACGGCGTTGAAGACCGTGTAGGTCGCACCAAGCAACAGAAGGTAGAGCCCGAAGGTCACGGTCTTGTGCCGGGTCACCCGGGCGACGCCGCCGCCATAGGCGTTCGCGCCGCGCCGGAAGACGGCATTGAAGCCGCGAAAGAGCCAGCCGAGGGAGAAATCCATCGCCCGCGTCAACCGGTCCTTCGGCGCGTCGTGCCCCTTGAGCAGCAGGGCGGCGAGCGCGGGCGAGAGAGTCAGCGAATTCACCGCCGAGATCACCGTGGAGATCGCGATGGTCAGCGCGAACTGTTCGTAGAACTGCCCGGTCAGACCGGTGATGAAAGCGAGCGGCACGAAGACCGCCACCAGCACAAGAGCGATGGCGACGATCGGTCCGGAGACCTCGCGCATTGCCCGATAGGTCGCCTCGTTCGGCGCCAGCCCTTCCTCGATGTTCCGCTCGACGTTCTCGACCACGACGATCGCATCGTCGACGACGATGCCGATCGCCAGCACCAGGCCGAAGAGCGAGAGCGCGTTGATCGAGACGCCGAGCAGATGCATAGCGGCGAAGGTGCCAACGACGGAAACCGGGACGGCCAGCAGCGGAATGATCGAGGCCCGCCAGGTCTGCAGGAAGAGGATCACCACGAGGACGACGAGCGCCACCGCCTCCAGCAGCGTATGGATGACGGACTCGATGGAGGCGCGGACGAAAAGCGTCGGATCGTAGACGATCTCGTAATCCACACCCTCCGGCATGTACTGCTTCAGTTCCGTCATGGTCGTGCGGACATTGTCCGAGATCTCGATCGCGTTCGAGCCTGGAGCCTGGAAGATCGGGATCGCCACCGCGGATTTGTTGTCGAGCAAGGAGCGTAACGCGTATTCCGAAGCGCCGAGCTCGATCCGCGCGATATCGCGCAGCCGCGTGACGGCGCCTTCGGCGCCGGTCTTCACGATGATGTCGCCAAACTGTTCCTCGGTCTCAAGACGCCCCTGCGCATTGACGGGAAGCTGCAAGTCGACCCCGACCGAATTGGGCGAGGCGCCAATCACGCCGGCCGCCGCCTGGATGTTCTGCTCGCGGATGGCGGTGACGATATCGCCGGCGGAAAGCCGGCGTTCGGCAGCCTTCTGAGGGTCGAGCCAGATGCGCATCGCGTAGTCGCCGGACCCGAACAGGCGGACCTGACCGACACCTTCGATCCGCGCCAGCCGGTCCTTGACGTTGAGAACGGCATAATTGCGCAGATAGGTCATGTCGTAGCGGCCGTTCGGCGACAGCAGGTGGACGACCATGGTGAGGTCCGGCGAGCTTTTGACTGTCGTCACGCCCAGACGGCGAACCTCCTCGGGCAACCGCGGTTCGGCCTGACTGACCCGGTTCTGCACGAGCTGCTGAGCCTGATCCGGATCGGTGCCGAGACGGAAGGTGATGGTAAGGGTCATCAGGCCGTCGGTGGTGGCCTGGCTGTTCATGTAGATCATGCCCTCGACGCCGTTGATCGCCTCCTCGATCGGCGTCGCCACGGTGGCGGCGATGACCTTCGGGTTGGCGCCCGGATACTGCGCCGTGACGACCACGGTGGGCGGCACGACCTCCGGATATTCCGAGATCGGCAAGGTCCGCAGGGCGAGGAGTCCCGCGACGAGGATAAGAACCGACAGCACCCCGGCGAAAACCGGACGGTCAATAAAGAAGCTCGAGATGTTCATGACAGGAGTCCGGTTTCGCGGTTGGGGTGAGGCGCTCGTTCGGGAAGACAGCGTCAGTTCGAAGCGGTCTGCACCGGCTCGACCGGCTCCATTTCGACGATCTCGGGCGCCACGCGCATGCCCGGGCGCACCCGCTGCAGGCCATTGACGACAATGCGCTCACCGGACGTCAAACCGCTGATCACGGTCCGCAGCC
The DNA here is from genome assembly GCF_014904705.1 of Nisaea sediminum. Lineage (NCBI taxonomy): Bacteria > Pseudomonadati > Pseudomonadota > Alphaproteobacteria > Rhodospirillales > Thalassobaculaceae > Nisaea > Nisaea sediminum. The sequence continues at coordinate 985,783 of NZ_JACZCQ010000006.1, read as the reverse complement.
GTCCGACGCTCCGCCCGAGGATGACCTCGCGATAGCTGAGCGTGTCGTCCGCGCCGACGACGAGAACGAATTTCTTGCCCTGATCGACGCCGACCGCGCGCTCAGTGATGAGCATGGATCGCTCTGCCGTCGCCCGGCCCATGCGCAACTTAGCGAACTGGCCCGGTATCAGGAGCCCGTCCGGATTGTCGAACTGGGCACGCACCCGAACCGTGCCGCTGTTGCTGTCGACGATGTTGTCTATCAGCTGCAGATGGCCGCGGACTGTCACCTCGCCGCTATACGCGGAGTCCATCTCGACAGGAATGCGCGAGACGTCACGACCTGTACCGGGGGCCGCTTTCAGGTCGCGGATCGCCTGCAGTACCACCTGTTCGTCGGCATCGAAGCTCGCATAGATCGGATCAACCGAGACGAGCGTGGTTAGCGCCGGCGCGCCGGCACCGGCCGGCACGAGGTTGCCAGCATTGACCAATATCCGGCCGACCCGGCCGGCGACGGGCGCGCGGATTTCAGTATATCCGAGATCGAGCTTCGCCCGCTTCAGGGCTGCGTCGGCCGCCTTGTAATGGGCCTGCGCCTCGCGGAAGGCATTGGCGCGCACATCGCCCTCACGGACCGGCAGGGTGCGGCTGGCGACCAACTTGCGAGCCCGCTCGTCCTCCTTTCTGGTGAAGGAGAGGCGTGCTTCGGCGGCGGTCAGATCGGCTTCCGCCCGCGCCACTTCGGCGGCGAAAGGAGCCGGATCGATGGTAACGAGAAGGTCACCCGCCTGCACGAGGCTGCCCTCACGGAAATGCACGGAGAGAACCTGCCCGGCGACGCGGGAGCGGATCTCGACATTTTCGACCGCTTCGAGGCGGCCGGAAAATTCTTTCCAGCCGGGCAGATCCCGCTCGACCACAGCGGCAACGGAGACCGCGACTGCCTGCGGGGCTGCCGGCTTCGCGTCCTCGGTCTGGGCAGCGGGGCCGCCCGACAGAGACGGCGTGAAGAGGATTGCGCCGGCCGCGATTGCCGCCGCTACACTTGCAGCGGCCACGGTGACGCCATATTTAGAACGCTTGCTTTCTCGGACGGCCATCGGATCGCTCCAATCCATATTTTGTACCGATTGATACAGAATGACAGGCCGGATATGGACCCTAGACACGGGGCCTTCAAGCCCCCACCTTACCAATCGGTACAAAAAAATATTTCGGAGGAAACAGAATCATGAGCCGGCCGCGCAAATTCTGCGAGGAAGCCGCACTTGAGAAAGCACTGGAAGAGTTCTGGCGCGCTGGATACGAGGGCACCTCAATTTCGCGCCTGACTGAGGTGATGGGCATCAACCGGCCCAGCCTCTATGCCACTTTCGGCAACAAGGAAGAGCTGTTTCAGAAATCCGTGGCCCGCTACGTGGCCATGAAGAACCGCTATATCGATGAGGCTCTGAAGGCGCCAACTGCGCGAGAAATGGTCGAGCGGCTGCTCTATGACTCCGCCGACATTCTCACCGACGACTGCCACCCACTGGGCTGTATGGCGGTGCAGAGCGCGCTCGCCGTCGGCGACAATACGGAGCGTGTACGCCAGGAGATGGTCCAGATCCGTGAAGCCTTCAGCGACCGTATCAGGAAACGCTTCGAAGAGGAGTGCCGGGATGGACGTCTGCCACCCGGGACCGATCCGGAAGTGCTGGCGCAGTTCATCAGCACGGTGCAGCACGGCATGTCCGTGCAAGCAAGTTCCGGCGCCAGCCGCGAACAGCTCCGGAAGGTGGTCGAGATGGCGATGCGCGCCTGGCCGGCATAGGGCCTCAGGCTGAGCCGATCAGATCGAGGCCTGAGCGGCGGCGATGCGGGCGACCGGCAGGCGGTTCGGCGCGCAGGAAACATAATCGAGGCCGATCGAGTGGCAGAACCGGACGGTCTTGGCATCGCCGCCATGCTCGCCGCAAATGCCGATCAGCAAATCCTTGTTCTCGGCCCGGCCGCGCTCGGTCGCGATCCGCACCAGTTCTCCGACACCCTCGATATCGAGGGTCACGAACGGGTCGAGATCGACGACGGAATTGTTCATGTAGGTGGTCAGGAACGCATCGGCGTCGTCGCGCGACATGCCGAAGACCGTACGGGTCAGGTCGTCGGTGCCGAAGCTGAAGAAGTCGGCGCTCTTGGCGATCTCGCCGGCCCGGAGCGCCGCCCGGGGCAGCTCGATCAGGGTACCGACGAGGTAATTGATCGTACAGCCAGTCTCCTGTTCCACGTCTGCAGCGACGCGGTCGACGATAACGCGGACGAAGTCGAACTCACGCTTGCCGACGACCAGCGGTACGGTGATCTCCAGCGTCACGGTCTCGCCGAATTCCTGCATCACCGCGCTCGCCGCCTCGAACATGGCGCGGACCTGCATCTCGGTGATCTCGGGATAGGAGATCGCGAGGCGGCAGCCGCGATGGCCGAGCACCGGCACGATCTGGCGCACCGCGGCGACCCTCTTACGCACCGCCTCCACCGGCAGCCCGAGCGCCTCTGAGGTCTCCTGATAATCCTTGTCGGTCTCCGGCAGCACCTCGTCGAGCGGCGGATCGAGCAGGCGTACTGCCACGGGGAAACCGCGCAACTCGCGGAACAGCCGGGTGAAATCGGCGCGCTGCAGCGGCAGCAGTCGGTCGAGCGACGGGCGGCGCTCGCGCTCGTTGCGCGCCAGCGTCAGCTCGCGCACCGTCATGATGCGGGCGGGCGCGAAGAAAGTATGCTCGGTGGCTACCAGGCCGATACCGTCGGCACCATAGCGGCGTGCCGCGCTCGCATCTTCCATAGTTTCGACATTGGCCCGGACGGCGAGGTGCCGGATCTCGTCCGCCCAGCCGACCAGGGTCCTCAGGTCTTCCGAGAGCGTCGGCTCAACGGTCGGAATCCGGCCGAGATAGATCCCGCCGCCGGTGCCGTCGAGGGTGATCTCGTCGCCGTCTCTTACCGTCACGTCGCCGGCGGTGAAGGAGGCGAGATCGGAGGCGATCCGCACGCCGCTGGCGCCGCAGATGCAGGGCCGTCCCATGCCGCGCGCAACCACCGCCGCGTGGCTGGTGAGCCCGCCGCGCGCGGTGACGATACCGACCGCCGCATGCATGCCGTGGATATCGTTCGGACTGGTCTCCTTGCGGACCAGGATCACGTCCTCGCCGTCGCGGGCGCGGCGGATCGCGTCGTCCGGATCGAACACCGCAATGCCGCTCGCCGCGCCCGGGGAGGCCGGGAGGCCGCGGGCGATCGGACGGGCCTTCGCCGCGGGATCGACAGAGGGATAGAGCAGGCTGTCGAGATCGTCCGGATTGACCCGCATTACCGCCTGCTCGCGGCTGATCAGGCCCTCGCGGTGCATGTCGACGGCGATCTTCAGACCGGCCTCGACCGTGCGCTTGGCCGGCCGCGTCTGCAGCAGGAAGAGCTTGCCTTCCTCGACGGTGAATTCGATGTCCTGCACGTCGCCGTAATGCCGCTCGAGCCGGTCGCAGAGCGCCAGCAGGTTGTCGAACAGCTCCGGTGCATGCTCCTGCAGCGATACCGCCTCCCCGGCCTCGGCGTGTGCCGAACTCTCGACCAGCGGCAGCGGGGTGCGCAGACCGGCCACGACATCCTCGCCCTGCGCATTGGGGAGGTATTCCCCGTAAGGCTCCTTCACCCCGGTCGAGGGATTGCGGGTGAAGGCAACACCGGTGACGCTCCGCTCGCCGCGATTGCCGAACACCATGGCCTGCACGGTGACGGCGGTGCCGAGATCGCTCGGGATATTGTGCAGCGTCCGGTAGATCACCGCGCGCTGGTTGTTCCACGAACGGATGACCCCGCCGATGGCGCCCCAGAGCTGTGTTTCCGGAGTTTCGGGAAACGGTTCGCCGGTTTCAGCTTTCACGATCTCCTTGAAGCGCCGCGCCATTTCCACAAAGACGTCGGCGGTCAGATCCCGCTCGAAGGCCGCCCCATGATCTTCCTTGATCTCGTCGCCGGTTTCCTCGAACAGGAAACTGTCGATATCCAGTACCACCTCGCCATACATCTGGATGAAACGACGGTAGCAGTCGTAGGCGAAGCGGCGGTCGCCGGTTTTCTCGGCGAGCCCTTCGACCACCGCGTCGTTGAGCCCGAGATTGAGGACGGTATCCATCATTCCCGGCATCGAGGCCGCGCCGCCGGAGCGCACGGAGACGAGCAGCGGATTGGCGGGGTCGCCGAACTTCCGCCCTCGGGCCGCCTCGAGCTTGCCGAGTGCGTCGCGCACGGCCTCTTCCAGCTCCGGAGGGAAACTGTCGTCATGGCTGTGATAATAGGCGCAGACGCCGGTCGCGATGGTGAAGCCGGGTGGCACCGGCAGTCCGATGACGCTCATCTCGGCGAGATTGGCACCCTTGGTCCCCAGCAGATCCACCATACCGGCAGAGCCTTCCGCAGCGCCCTCCCCGAATGTGTAGATCCACTTTTCCATCACGCCGTCGCTATCCCTCTATCTGGGAGAAATCCGCAATCCTGTTAGCCGTCGCCCCGACCCGGGCCAGAAGCGCCAACCGGTTCTTCCGGACAGACGCGTCATCGGCATTGACCGTGACCTTGTCGAAGAAAGCGTCGACCGGACCGCGCAATCCGGCAATCGCCGCCATCGCGCCCTCGAAATCCTCCGCCGCGAGCGCCTTGTCGGCACCTTGCTCGGCGATCACGAGGGACTGCGACAGCGCCTTCTCCTCGGCCTGATCCAGCAGGCCCTCGTCCGGAGCGCCGTCGTAGGACATGCCGTCCTTCTTCTCTTCCGCCTTCACGATATTGCCGGCCCGGCGCACGCCCGCGAGCAGGTTCGCGCCGTCCTCGGTGGAGAGCACCGATTGCAGCGCCTCGACGCGGGCAAGCAGACGCACCAGATCGTCCTCACCGCCGAGGGCGAAGACCGCGGAAACGAGATCGTGCCGCACGCCCCCTTCACGCAGATGCACCTTCAGACGGTCGGCGAAGAAATCGAGAATGCCCTCCGGCGCCCCTAGCCCCTGATAGAGACCGGCCGCCTCGGCGAAGGCCTCGCCGAGCGGCAAGCGCAGCTTGTTCTCGACGATCAACCGGATCACACCGAGCGCCGCGCGGCGGAGCGCGAAGGGATCCTTCGAGCCGGTCGGTTTCTCGTCGATGGCAAAGAAACCGGCGAGCGTGTCGATCTTGTCGGCCAGCGCCACGACGACGCTCTCCGGCGCGGTCGGACAACGGTCGTTCGGGCCCTGCGGGGAATAGTGATCGGCGATCGCGTCGGCCACTTCCGGCGCCTCGCCGTCATGCAGCGCGTAATAGCGGCCCATGATGCCCTGCAGCTCCGGGAACTCGCCGACCATCTCGGTCACGAGATCCGCCTTGCAGAGTGCGGCGGCGCGCCGCGCCTTGCCGGCATCGGCGCCGGGGACATGACCCGCGAGCCAGGCGGCCAGCTTTTCCAGCCGCGCGACCTTGTCGGCGACGGTGCCGAGCTTCTGGTAGAACAGGATGTCCGAGAGCTTGACCCGGCGGCTTTCCAGCTTCACCGCGCGGTCCTGGTCCCAGAAGAACTTGGCGTCGGAGAGACGGGCACGCAGCACCTTCTCGTTGCCGGCCCGGATCGTCGCATCGCGCTTCGCGTCCGCCTTCATGTTGGAAACGGTGATGAAGCGCGCGGCGAGGCTGCCGTCGGCGGTCTCGGCGGAGAAATATTTCTGATGGCTCCGCATCGAGGTGACCAGCGCTTCCGCGGGCACATCCATGAAGGCCTCGTCGATCCGGCCCATCACCGGCACCGGCCATTCGACGAGACCGCAGACCTCCTCGAGCAGGCCCAGATCCGGCTTCAGCGTCAGGTTCTCTGCCTTGGCCAGCGCGGTCGCGCCGTCCATGATGATCTGCTTCCGCTCCTCGCGGTCGACGATCACGTAGGCGGCACGGAGTTTGGCCGCGTAATCGGCAAAATCCGTCACCGTGAAGGCATCCGGCGCAAGGAAACGATGGCCCTTGGTCTGGTTGCCGAAGGTCAGCTCGCCACCGCCGAGGTCGATCGCGCCCGCGAGCGTCTCACCGCCGAACACCGCCAGCACGCCATGCATCGGGCGGACCCAGCGGAAGGCGTGACGGCCCCAGCGCATGCTTTTCGGCCAGGCAAAGTCCTTCACCGCATCGGCGACGATGCCTGGCAGCACGGCCTTGGTCTCCGCGCCTTTGGTCTCGACCACGGCGTAGAGGAAGGTTCCTTTCGGGGTTTCCCGCTTTTCGCACTGCTCCAGCGTCAGGCCGACGGACCCGAGGAAGCCCTCAAGGGCTTTCTCCGGCGCATCCGCCTTCGGGCCGCGGCGTTCCTCGCGCGTGTCCGGCTGCTTCTCCGGCAGGCCGTCGATCACCGCGACCAGACGGCGCGGCGTCACGTGGGAGACGGCCGAGCTGTATTCGAGACCGGCCTTCTTCAACTTGTCCGTCAGCAGCTGGAGCAGGTCGTCCGCCGCCTTCTTCTGCATGCGGGCGGGGATTTCCTCGCTGAACAGTTCGACGAGAAGCTCAGACATTCGCGGCCTCCTTCTGGGCCTTGCCCGCCTCGACCCAGCGCTCGCAGCAGCTCTTCGCCAGCGCCCGCACCCGGCCGATATAGGCCTGGCGTTCGGTGACACTGATCACGCCGCGCGCGTCCAGCAGGTTGAAGACGTGGCTCGCTTTCATGCACTGGTCATAGGCCGGAAGCGGCAGCGGCCGGTCATCGGAGAGAATGCGCTCGCATTCCGCTTCGGCATCCTTGAAGTGCTGGAACAGGGTCTCGGTATCCGCGATCTCGAAGTTCCAGGTGGAGAATTCCCGTTCGGCCTGCTTGTAGATGTCGGCGTAGGTCTTGCCGCCCTGATCCTTCGGCACGCCGTCCCAGTCGAGGTCGTAGATCGAATCCACGCCCTGGATGTAGGTCGCGATGCGTTCGAGGCCGTAGGTCAGCTCCAGCGGAACCGGATCGCAGTCGATGCCGCCGACCTGCTGGAAATAGGTGTATTGCGAGATTTCCATCCCGTCGCACCAGACCTCCCAGCCGAGCCCCCAGGCGCCGAGCGTCGGGCTTTCCCAGTCGTCCTCGACGAAGCGGATGTCATGATCCATCGGGTCGAGGCCGATCGCCTTCAGCGAGCCGAGATAGAGCTCCTGGCTGTCCGCGGGGGACGGCTTCACCAGCACCTGGAACTGGTAATAATGCTGCAGCCGGTTCGGGTTCTCGCCATAGCGGCCGTCGGTCGGACGGCGGGAGGGCTGCACATAGGCCGCCTTCCAGATCTCGTCCGGACCGAGCGAGCGCAGCGTCGTCGCCGGGTGGAAGGTACCGGCGCCGACTTCCATGTCGTAAGGCTGCAGGATCACGCATCCCTTGCTGGCCCAATAGCTCTGCAAGGTCAGGATCAGAGACTGAAAGTCGGTTCGCGGAACCGCTTCGCCGTGTGTCGACATGTAAACGCGCTCGCATCATTGGGGTTTTGCGGTGCGGCAAAGTAATGGAAGCGCCACCGCCACGGCAAGCGGTGAGTTGGCGGATATCCGTGTCTGCGAAAACTTGACGCCGCCGCGCGGCGCCTCGGCGTCCTAGCGCCGCCCTGCCGCCCGGTCCGCGTCCTCGATCCGGGCCTGGAGCCAGGACCGCGCGGCACAGTAATTCTCGACCTGCAGCCACGGCAGACCGATCTCGTCGTAGATCGCGCTGATCTGCGCGGAGGTTACGCTCGGAGCGGTAACCTTGGTCAGATTGAAGGCGATGGCGCACATTCCCTTTGCCACCCTCTCCGCAAGGCTCTCTTTCAGGCGCGTGATCGACTCGTCGATCAGCAATGCGTCGGTGACATAGTCGAGATACTGCGCGAAAGGCTGTCCGCGCAATTCATCCACACGCGAGTCCATGTCCCGCGCGTAGACCTCCATACGTTCCCGATTTGCCGTTCCTTCAACACATACTTTGAAGATCCGGCCGTCCATTTCGATGCGGTAATCACCGTGAGGTTCAAAGTCCCGCACGCCCGCGCCTCCGCATTTATACTTAACTTGTTCAAGAAAAGAGAGCGGCAGGCGAAAAATTGCAATACAATTTTTAGAGGTGCCGGCAAGAGCAAATTATAAAAGCTGGATCAGGACTTAGCGCGCTTCGAGCTGGCTTGCGATATCTGATCTTCGAGCCATGGCTTTGCTTCCTCGTAACTCTCGAACTCACGCCACGGGAGACCGAACTCGTCGTAGAGACCTCCGATTTGCCCCGCCACGGTGAGCCGATAGTCGGATTGGCTGAGATTCAGTGCCGCCGCGCACATTCCGGCCGCTATCCTGGCCCCGATGTTGTTTCGGAGCGTGGCTTCCGCATCATGTGTCAGAAGAACCTGGGGATCGTAGGCGGAATAGATTGCGAAAGGCTCGCCCTCGAAGCTCCGGATCCGATCCAGCACGTCGCGCGCATAGGCAGCGATGGTTTCCTGGTTCACCTGACCGGATGCGTCGAGCTTCAGGATATAGCCGTCGCATTCCAGACGATACTCTCCATGCTGTCTGAACCCGGGCAAACCATGGACTCCAATGCCGCAAATGTCGGAGCGGCGACCATCACTGAACTCAGTATTTAGAATAAATCATTCTTTCGCCACGTGATCGAGACGTTCGAGGACCCATGCCATCGCGTCCTCTGCGTCTGCTGCCTCGAACCAGGGGACTCCAACACCCTCGTAGACCCGTGTCACCTGCGCCTTGACGAGCGACTTGTAGTCGGCGGATTCGTCAAAATAGAATGCGACGCAGCTCCACCCCCTGGCAACGCGGCTGGCCGCGCTCCTGACCCAGGCGTCCTCCGCCTCCGGGGTCATGATCATGCCACTGCCGAAATCGCAGACCATTCCGTATGGCTGCCCCCGAAAGCCCTCGACGATCTCGTTGCTCCTGGCATTGTGGATCAGCAGCATTTCGAGATTGACCGACCCCGACGCGGCGACCTGGATCACCTGATCATGTTCCGGGTCGAGCCAGATCTCGTAATTCCCATGCGGGGCGTATTCGGGCACGATGGCTCAGCCGCTGACTTTTTCGATGCGGTAGCGGGTATGCGCGTCGTCGACACTTTCCCAGGCGCGCTTCTGCCACTCCGCCTTTGCCGCCTCGTAGCTGTCGAACGGACCGATCCGGTTTTCCGGCGAACCGTCGATCGTCTCGCTGAAATCGGTCGACTTGTAGGTTCCGCCGACGACCCAGAACTGCTCCGATCCATCGTCCCAGATCCGGTAGCGAGTATGCGCGTCGTCCACATGTTCCCAGGCAAGCTTGCCCCAGACTGACTTCGCGCTCTCGTAGTCGGGGAACGGACCGATCTTGGTTTCCGCGTCGCCGCCCTTGATATGCGTGAAGGAAGTGTCGGTATATTCGCCGCCGATAACCCAGAAGGCCATGAGGAATCTCCGTGCCGAATTTCTGGGGACGGTATACCCCTGACGGCAATCGCTCGCAATCGCGGCGCAACATCGTCCGGATGCGCTCCCCGCTGGCCGATGGCACTTCGCGCCGCTATATCTGACCGGCGGCCGGGCGACGCGGCCGACGGACGGAGTGCCATATGCCCTATTCATCCCTGCGCGATTTCATGGCTCAGCTCGAGAGCAAGGGACGCCTGCATCGCGTGAGCCAGCCGGTCTCGCCGATCCTCGAGATGACCGAGATCCAGACGCGGTTGCTGGCCGAGAACGGCCCCGCGGTGCTGTTCGAGAATGTCGTCGGACCGGACGGTCGCAAATACGGGATGCCGGCACTGGCCAATCTCTTCGGCACGGTCGAGCGGGTCGCCTGGGGCATGGACCGCGAGCCGGAACAGCTGCGCGAGGTCGGCGAGACGCTGGCTTTCCTGCGTCAGCCGGAACCGCCGGGCGGCTGGCGCGAGGCGCTCGACATGCTGCCGCTGCTGAAGACGGTGATGGCGATGAAGCCGCGCACGGTCGGCTACGGGCCGTGCCAGGACGTCGTGCTGCAGGGAGACGAGATCGATCTCTCCCGCCTGCCGATCCAGAGCTGCTGGCCGGGAGAGCCGGCGCCGCTGATCACCTGGCCGCTGGTCGTGACCAAGGGGCCGGGCAAACGCAGGGAAGACGATTTCAATCTTGGCATCTACCGCATGCAGGTGCTGGGCAGGGACAGGACGCTGATGCGCTGGCTGAAGCATCGCGGCGGGGCGCAGCATTACCAGCGCTGGAAGAACGAGAAGCCGGAGCCGCTTCCGGCGGCCGTGGTAATCGGCGCAGATCCCGGAACCATCCTCGCCGCCGTTACGCCAGTGCCGGACACGCTCAGCGAATACCAGTTCGCCGGCCTGCTGCGCGGCAAGAAGGTCGATCTGGTCGATTGCAGGACGGTGCCGCTGAAGGTCCCGGCCGAGGCGGAGATCGTCATCGAAGGCCATGTCTCGCTCGACGAGTATGGCGACGAGGGGCCTTACGGCGACCACACCGGCTATTACAATTCGGTCGAGAAGTTCCCCGTCTTCAACGTCTCCGCCATCACCATGCGGCGCGATCCGGTCTACCTCACCACCTTCACCGGCCGTCCGCCGGACGAGCCGTCCGTGCTCGGCGAGGGATTGAACGAGGTCTTCATTCCGCTGATCCAGCAACAGTTTCCGGAGATCGTGGATTTCTGGCTGCCGCCGGAGGGCTGCTCCTACCGGATCGCCGTCATTTCCATGAAGAAGGCCTATCCGGGCCACGCCAAGCGCGTGATGATGGGCGCCTGGTCCTATCTCCGGCAATTCATGTACACGAAATGGCTGATCGTCGTGGATGACGACATCAACGCCCGCGATTGGAAGGACGTGATGTGGGCGGTCTCCACCCGCATGGACCCGGTCCGGGACGTGACGATGATCGAGAACACGCCGATCGACTATCTCGACTTCGCCAGTCCCGAATCAGGCCTCGGCGGCAAGATCGGCCTCGACGCCACCAACAAATGGCCGCCCGAGACCAAGCGGGAATGGGGCGAGGAGATCCGGATGGACAAGGAGATCATCGACCTGGTCGACCGGAAATGGTCCTCGCTCGGGTTGCCGGGCAGCGGCAAGGCGATCTGGAAGTAGCCTATTTCGCCGGATAGTCCCGCTCAATCCGCTCGAGTTCGTAATTCGCCAGTGTCGCGTCGATCTCCAGCATGGCGTCGAGGAACCCCTCGCGGCAGGCCGCGATATGTTCCGTCTGATGGCCTTCCTCGGCCTGCTCGACCCAGCAGTCGAATTGCGCCTGTGCACGGGCCGAGGCATGGGGTGCAAGGATGCGCGCATCGCGTTCGAAGGCCCGCAGCAGACGGTGCCGGGAGGATTTGAGGGCCGGCAGTTGCGCCTCCCCGAGCTTCCAGTCTTCCAAACGTTCGGGCGGCACGGTCTCACCGCGTGCCGAGGCGAGGGTCTTCCGCGCGAACTTCTCTGCATCGATCCAGTCCACCATGTCGTCCGCCTCGAAGAGCGCGAGACGCCGGTACTCGTTGGCAAGGCTGTGCTCGAAACCGTCGTTCGGTACGGATTGTCCGCGCACGGCGGCGACGGCTTCATAGAGCTGGAAGGGCTGCGCCGAGACCGCTAGGGAAGACAGCGGCGACAGGGCTGCGGAAAGGGCAAGGGCAGTCAGGATCCGCTTCATCGGTTCCTCCTCGAAAGATCCGGATTGTCCCCTTTCTGCCCGCGACCTTTGGCGGGATGAGGACGGACCTCGCCACAATCGATCTCATTTCGGAGGCACGCGTCCGGTTGCGCGCGTCGCCGATCCGCCCTATGTCAACAGCCGGTCCTGTGACGTAGGTGGGAATGACATGTCTGATATCGGCGGCCTCGAACTGCTCGACAGCCTGATCGGGAAGGCACGGAAGGCCGGCGCCGACGCGGTGGACGCGGTTCATCTCACCGGACGTTCGCTCTCCGTCTCCCAGCGCCTCGGCAAACCCGAAGCGATCGAGCGCTCGGAAGGCAACGATATCGGGCTCCGCGTTCTTGTCGGCAAACGGCAGGCCTCCGTCTCCGGTTCGGACACCTCGGCGGACGCGCTCGACGAGCTTGTCGAGCGTGCGGTCGCGATGGCGAAGGTGGCGCCGGAAGACCCCTATGCCGGGATCGCCGATGCCAGCCAGATCTCGACCTCCCATCCCGAGATCGAGATGTTCGATCCCTACGAGCCGACGGCCGAGGACCTGACCGACCTTGCAGCCAAGGCCGAGGAGGCCGGGCTCGCCGTAAAGGGCATCACCAATTCCGAGGGCGGCGATGCCGGCTGGAGCACGACCGAGGTCGCGGTCGCGGCCAGCAACGGCTTTTCCGGCCAGTACCGCCGCTCCAGCTTCTCCGTCTCCGCCGTTATGCTCGCGGGCGAGGGCCAGGGCATGGAGCGGGATTACGACTACACGGCCAAGGTGTTCTTCGCCGATCTCGAGGATGCGGCCGAGATCGGCCGCCGGGCCGGCGAGCGCACGGTGAAGCGGCTCAACCCGAAACGACCGAAATCCCAGCGCGTCCCGGTGATCTTCGATCCGCGGACCAGCCGCTCTTTCCTCGGCCACCTCTCTTCCGCCATTAACGGTGCGTCGATCGCGCGCGGCACCAGTTTCCTGAAGGACAAGATGGGCGAGCAGATCTTCGCCGATGGCGTTCGCATCGTCGACGACCCGCTGCGCAACCGGGGCTTCCGCTCCCGCCCGTTCGACGCCGAGGGACTTGCCTCGGAAAAACTGATGATTGTCGAGGACGGCCGGCTTTCGACATGGCTGCTCGATCTCTCGACCGGCCGCCAACTCGGCCTCGAAAGCAACGGCCGGGCCTCGCGCGGCGCCGGCGGCCCGCCGAGCCCGTCGGCAACCAATCTCTATCTCGAACCGGGCGATACCAGTCCCGAAGAGCTGATCAAGTCGATCGGAACCGGTCTCTATGTCACCGACATGATGGGCTCCAGCGTCAGTATCGTGACCGGCGACTACAGTCGGGGTGCGGGCGGGTTCTGGATCGAGAACGGCGAGCTTGCCTATCCGGTCTCCGAGATCACCGTCGCAGGGCACCTCAACGACATTTTCAGAAACCTGAAACCGGCAAGCGACCTCACCTTCAAGTACGGCAGCGATGCCCCGACACTTCTCGTGGAAGGCCTGACGCTTGCCGGATCGAACGGCTGATCCAGCCGAAGGCCCGATTGTTTCGTCTTGGGCGACAGTCTGTTTCACTTGATCGTGAAACGAAAGCATTGGCAATTCGGCCCGCCACTCCCCAAATCAGCGGCAATCGAGAAAATTTCTTATCGGAGTAACAAGATGAGCTACAAGCGTGGCTTATCGCGACTGTTCCTTGTTGTCCTTGCCATCGGACTGGCCGCCGCGGTCGCCCGCGAGCCGCAGACCAAGGAACATGGCGCGCTGGTCGAGCCGTCGCTGAGCGTCAGCAACGGGCTCGCCATCAACGGATACGACCCGGTCGCCTATTTCAGCGACTATGCCGCCGTCCGTGGCGAGGAATCTCTGGCCGTCGAGTTCGACGGCGCACGGTTCCTCTTCTCGGCACCGGAGAATCGCGACAGGTTCCTGAAGAACCCGGAGCGCTACCTGCCGCAGTTCGGCGGGTTCAGCACGTTCGGCGTGGCAAAGGGCAAGCTCTATTCCGCGGACCCGGAAGTCTTCGACATCATCGACGGGCGTCTCTATCTCAGCCGCAACGAGAAGGTGCGCGAACTCTGGCAGCGCAATCCTGAAGGCTATATCGACCTCGCGGAGAATAACTGGCGCGACATTCGCGCGCGCTAGCCGACCGGCCCCGGGACGACAAGTTTCAGCGGACCGGGAGACAGCGAGATGCTGGCCGGCAAATTGGTGACGATGTCGCCATCAGCCTGCACCGGATCGCCGCTATAGGCCCCTTCTTCTGCCCAGATCGAAACCGACCGGGTCCGGACGATCCGGTACCCGGCGGTCTTTGGCAAGCGCCCGGACATCATGTTCGCCGCGTAGCGGATCGCGTTCCAGCGTCCCGCCCGCTCGAACAGACAGACATGAAGCATGTCCTCGTCGAGCCGGGCGTCCGGCGCACAGATGAAGGTGCCGCCGTAATAATGCGCCTTGGCCACCACCACCGAGGCGGCCCGGTAGGTCTCTCCGTCGACGGCAACCCGGTAGTAATGCGGCCTGTACGTGGCGAGCTGGTGCAGGGTGGTCAGCACATAGGCCCCCTTGCCGAGCCAGGCTTTCACCTTCGTGTCGACGCTGGCGACCACATCGGCGTCGAGCCCGACCCCGGCCATCAGCGTAAACCGGTGGCCGTTGACATCGCCGAGCCGCGCCGAGATGGCAGGGCCACGCCAGATCGTATCGGCGATCGCCTCCGCTTTGACCTCCAGGCCGATCTCGGCAGCCAGCACGTTGGCGGTTCCGAGCGGCAGGATGGCGAGCGGCAGGTCCCCGCCGCTCATCCCGTTCACCACTTCGTTGATCGTCCCGTCGCCGCCGGCTGCGACCACAGCGTCGGGTGCGTCTTCGGTATGCATCAGACTGTGCTGGCGGGCATGGCGTGCAAAGGCCTCCGCGTCGCCGCGCGCGCCTGTCTCCAGGACCGTGACCTTGACTCCGCGCGCTTCCAGCCAGGCGATGACCGCAGAGAAGAGAGGATAGCGCCGCTGCCCCGCTTTCGGATTGTAGATGACGACCACGTGGCGGCGACCGCCCTCCGGAACGGACCCCGAGGCTCCGTCCGCAAGCATCCGGCCCGATTCGCCGGTCAACTGGTCCAAATGAAACCCCCGGGACTCCGCCTTCCGGCGGCTTGTGTGATGACAGTTTTATTAAGCTGCCGCCTTATCCCGACAGATTTAAAAACTTTTTTTATTTCACTTTTGTGAATTCATACAAAGTTCATTTTACAACATATGGGCATCTCCATAATAGATCGCGCCAAATAAACTACGGCGTTGAAGTTTTCCTTGGAATTTTGACCAAATTAAGGAAATGGAAGACGGAGATGAACAGTCAGAAAGGCATCGACCGCTATCGGGCGATCTGGATCTCCGACATTCATCTCGGGACCAAGGGGTGCCAGGCGGAATATCTTCTCGATTTCCTGCGCCACACCGAGTCCGACTATCTCTACCTGGTCGGCGATATCGTCGATATCTGGCGCATGAAGCGCTCCTGGGCCTGGAGACAGAGCCACAACGACGTGTTGCAGAAGCTGCTGCGCAAGGCGCGCAAGGGCACCAAGGTGATGTTCCTACCGGGCAATCACGACGAGATGTTCCGCGGCTTCCTCGGCGAGAATTTCGGCCAGATCGAAGTCCGCGACGAGCATATACATGTCACCCGCGACGGGCGCCGCTTCCTGATCCTGCACGGCGACCAGTACGACGTGGTGGTGAAGTACAACAAGTGGCTCGCCCTGGTCGGCGACGGCGCCTACAACCTCGCCCTCACGCTCAACACCCGCTTCAATCAGGTGCGCCGCTTCCTCGGCTACCCCTACTGGTCGCTTTCGGCCTACCTCAAGAACAAGGCCAAGCGGGCGGTCGAGTTCATCGGCAATTTCGAACATGCGCTCGCCGAAGAGGCGATGAAGCGTGGCGTCGACGGCATCATCTGCGGCCATATCCACAAGGCCGAGATGAAACAGATCGGCAGCGTCACCTACTGCAACGACGGCGACTGGGTGGAGAGCTGCACGGCGCTGGTCGAGCACAACGACGGCCGCATGGAAATCCTGAACTGGGCCGAGATCCGCCATCTCACCTTCGCCTAAGGGACCTTCGCCATGAAAATCCTGCTCGTCTCGGATGCCTGGTTCCCCCAGGTGAACGGCGTCGTCCGCACGCTGAATACGGTGATCGGCGAACTCCGCGCCATGGGCCACGAGGTCGAGACGATCACGCCGGATCTCTTCAGGACCGTTCCCTGCCCGACCTATCCCGAGATCCGCCTCGCCTGCTGGCCTTTCTTCAGGGTCCCGGCAATGATCGAGGCCGCCCGGCCGGACGCAATCCATATCGCCACGGAGGGCCCGCTCGGCATGACGGCGCGACGTTATTGCGTGCGCAACAATCTCCCCTTCACCACCGCCTACCACACCCGCTTTCCGGAATATGTGCAGCCGCGGCTCGGCGTCCCGGTCGCCTGGACCTACAGGGTGATGCGCCATTTCCACGGCAAGTCAGCCGGTGTGATGGTGGCGACCAAATCGATCCGCGCCGATCTCGAGGCGCGCGGCTTCGACAATATCAAGGACTGGAGCCGGGGCGTGGACACCGAGCTGTTCCGTCCGCAGGCGAAAGACGCGATCGACGGCGCTACACCCATTGCGCGTCCCGTCTTCATGTTCGTAGGCCGGGTCGCGGTGGAAAAGAACCTGCCCGCCTTCCTCGAACTCGACCTGCCCGGCAGCAAGGTCGTGGTCGGCGACGGACCGGACATGGAGATGCTGAAGCGCAAGTTCCCCGATACCGTCTTTGTCGGCGCGAAAAAGGGCGAGGAACTGGCCCGGCACTATGCTGCCGCGGACGTCTTCGTCTTCCCGAGCCGCACCGATACGTTCGGGCTCGTGATGCTGGAGGCGCTCGCCTCGGGTGTACCGGTCGCCGCCTTCCCTGTTCCGGGACCTCTCGACGTGATCGCCTCGGAGAAAGTCGGCGTGCTGTCGGAGGATCTGCGCGCGGCGACCCTCAAGGCGCTGGAGCTGAAGCCGGAAGACTGCCGCGCCTATGCGCTCGGCTTCAGCTGGCGCGCCTGTGCCGAACAGTTCCTCGGCAATCTCGCAACGTTAGACGCAGAGGCCGCCTTCGGCCCCGCGGAACGCCGCGCCGCCTGAGCCTGCCCGGACAATAAGACCTTGGCGCCGCAGCATGGCGCTAGTATGCATTCCTGTGACCGTAAGGCCCGACCTTGCCCGAACGGTCGGCCCGGCCCCGGAACCAGAACGGAAAGCATGCTGAAGCGACTGTTGCGCACGGAAACCGGCCGCGAGGTCGCGAGCCGCCTTCTGGCGGCACTGATCCGGGGGCTCTCGCGCACCATCCGCTGGCAGGTCCTGAATTCAGAGATCCGGGACGAGGTTTTCGCGAGCGACCGTCCCATCATCGGCGCCTTCTGGCACAATCGCATCATGTTGATGTCAGAGATCTGGCAAGCAGGCCGTCCCTTCGCGATGCTGCAGTCGAAACATCCCGACGGACGTCTGATCGCGCGCACCATCGAGCATCTCGGGATCGGCGATATCGAGGGTTCGGCCGGGAAAGGCAAAGGCGGGGCGCAGGCCATGCGCGCCATGCTCCGCACGCTGAAAGACGGTATTGCCGTCGGCCTGACCCCCGACGGGCCGCGCGGGCCGCGCATGCGCGCCGGCGCCGGCATCATCGCCCTCGCCCGGATGAGCGGTGCGCCGATCTATCCGGTGACCTGGAACGTCCGGCGGCGCCGGGTGCTGAACAGCTGGGACCGCTTCATTCTGGCCCTGCCCTTTACCCGCGGCGTCTATATCTGGGGCGCTCCGCTCAGCGTGCCCCGAGACGCGGACGAAGAAACGCTGGAAGCCCTGCGCCTCGAACTTGAAAAGCGCCTGAACGATCTCTGCCAGGAAGCGGACCGGACGCTCGGCACCGAACCCATCCTCCCCGCCGATCCCGATCCGGCGGCCGCGGCATGATTTTCCAGATCTACAACGGCGCGATGCGTCTCGCGTCCCCCGTCCTGGACCTTCTGCTGAGACGCCGTCTTGCCCGCGGCAAGGAGGATCCGGCGCGGATATCCGAGCGGCGCGGGGAAGCGTCTCTTGCACGCCCGGAAGGACCGCTCTTCTGGGTGCATGGCGCCAGTGTCGGTGAGTGCCAGACCGCACTCGCCCTCATCGAACGTCTGCTCGACCGCGATCCGGCTCTCAACGTCCTCCTGACCAGCGGCACCCTGACCTCGGCGAGACTGATGGCCGACCGGCTCCCGTCGCGCGCCATGCACCAGTTCGTACCGCTCGATCACCCTGCCTGGATCTCCGCTTTCCTCGATCACTGGAGGCCGGACGCCGCGATCTTCGTCGAATCCGATCTCTGGCCGAACCTCGTGCTCGCGGCGGGACAGCGGAAAATTCCGCTCATTCTCGCCAATGCCCGGATGTCGCAGGGTTCCTTCGAGCGGTGGCGACGGCTCTCGCTTTTCACCAGGCGCCTATTTGCGGATTTCTCGCTCATCCTCGCGAGCAATCCGGCGCAGAAGGCGGGCTTCGAAAGCCTGACCCGGGCGCCGGTGCAATATGTCGGGAACCTCAAGCGCGCCGCCGCGCCGCTGACGGCCGACCCGGCAAGCCTCGCAGAACTGAGAGATGCGGCGGCAGGCCGCCCGGTGATCCTTGCCGCCAGCACCCATGCGGGCGAGGAAGACGCCGCGGCGGAAGCGCATCGGATCGCCGCCGCAGTTCGTCCCGATCTGCTGACAATTATCGCTCCGCGTCATCCGAACCGGGGCGCCGAGATCGCCGCTTCGCTCGAAACTCAGGGCCTGCGCTGTGCCCGCCGTTCCCAAAATGCCCTGCCGTCTCCGGAAACCGAGATCTATGTCGCCGACACGTTGGGCGAGATGGGCACCCTGTTCGAGCTGGCGGACGCGGTCTTCGTCGGTGGGTCGCTGATCCCGGTCGGCGGGCACAATCCGCTGGAGCCGGCGCATTTCGCCAAGCCTGTGCTGTTTGGGCAATTGATGGCGAAGAACGCGGACATCGCGACCGACATGATCGGCGCACGGGCCGCGCTCGAGATCGCCGACGCGAAAGATCTCGGACGGCGGCTGCGGGACCTGCTGCAGAACGATGCGCAGCGGGCCGAACTCGGCGCCAACGCGAAAGCCTTCGCCGAAGGTCAGGGCGCCATCGCGGACGAGATGGCCGGGCGCATCTGCGCCGCAGTCGACGCCCATGGAGAAAGAAGGTGAGGGCCCCCGGCTTCTGGCGGAGCGGCGGACTGCTGCCGGCCCTGCTGACGCCAGCCTCCTGGATCTACCGTGCAGGCGCGGCCCTGCGTGCCGCCGCCACACGGCCCTACCGGGCACCCGTTCCGGTCATCTGCATCGGCAATCTGGTCGCGGGAGGTGCCGGCAAGACGCCCGTCGCTCTCTCGCTCGGACGGGCGCTCGGAAAACGCGGACTCAAGGTCGCCTTCCTCAGCCGGGGTTACGGCGGCCGCCTCGCCGGGCCGCTTCAGGTGCTACCGGAGCGGCATAGCGCCGCCGATGTCGGGGACGAACCCCTGCTCCTGGCCGAGGCCGCGCCGACCTGGATCTCGAGGGACCGCGCGAAAGGCGCCGATATGGCCGCCGCGGCCGGGGCGGACGTCATCGTCATGGATGACGGTTTCCAGAATCCGACGATTGCGAAATCCGCGGCTATTCTCGTCGTCGACGGCGGCTACGGCTTCGGCAATGGTTGCGTGATGCCTGCCGGTCCGCTGCGGGAAACGGTTGCGGGCGGGCTCGCCCGCGCGGATGCAGCCGTCCTGCTCGGAGAAGACAAACAGGGTCTTGCCGGACCGCTCTCAAAGACGCTTCCGGTCCTGCGCGGCAGGCTTGCGCCGTCGCGCTCGGCGCTTGGCCTCAAGGGCGAGCGTGCCATTGCCTTCGCCGGAATCGGGCGACCGGAAAAGTTCTTCGAAACCCTGAGGGACCTCGGCGTGAAGCTGCTGGAAACACGTTCCTTCGGCGATCACGAACCCTATCGCGGCGAGGATCTGATCGACCTGATCGCCCGTGCGGAGAAAGAGGACGCGCTGCTGCTGACCACGGCGAAGGACCATGTCCGCCTGCCGGAGGAACTGCGGCTCATGGTCCGGCGCGTCGACGTGGATCTGGTCTGGGACGATCCGGAAGCTCTCGGTGCCCTGCTGGACCGGCTGGTCACTCCATAGGCGGCACGAGCACCGCCGCGTCGACCCGGACGTCGAACCAGTTGATCCGCCAGTCGAGATGCGGTCCGGTCGCCCGGCCAGTCGCGCCGATGGTGCCCATCGAATCGCCGCGCTTCAGTTCCTGACCAACCTTCACATTCACGTCCTGCATATGCAGGAAGGCCGAGGAAAGACCGTGCCCGTGGTCGAGAATGACGGTGCCGCCGGTATAGTAGAGATCCTTCTCCGCCAGCCGGACGATGCCGCCCGCGGGCGCCACCACGGGCGTGCCGACGGGCGCCGCGACATCGACGCCGAAATGCGGCCATTTAGGTTCGCCGTTGAGGATGCGCTGGCTGCCATAGACGCCGGAGATCCGGCCCTTCGCCGGCCAGATGAAGCCGTCGGCGAAATAGGCGCGTTCGGTGTCAATCTTCCGAACCTCCTTGATCTGCTCGTTCTCCCGCTTGATGCGGGCCAGAACCTCGGCCGGCGGCTCGACATATTTCTGCGGCAGACCGTCGATCCGCTGGATGTTGTAGTCGCGTTTCGCGATCTCGAGAGTCCGGTGCTGCGCGCTGCCGTCCGCGCCGCGCACCGAGAGTTCCGCTTTCGGTTCCGCCTCGCGCCCGAAGCCCAGCACGAACACACCGTCCGCGCCGACCCGGACCGGCTTGCCGTCGAGTGTGAGCGTCGCGCCTGGATCCGTACGACCCATGATGATGCCGCCCTGGGTAAAGGCGCCGTTCATCTCCAGCGAGACCGCGCCGGCCGGCCGGGCCGCCAGAACGAGAAGAGCAAGCAGAAGGAAGCGGATCACAGCAAACTCCCCTGGGCCGGATCGGTGTTTCCCGGTTTCGGCTTCGCCGCGGGTTTCGCGGCCGCCGGTTTCTGGGGCCCGCTCTTCGGAGCCGCTCCGTCGGTCGCGCCCGCACCAATGACAGCATCGCGGCTGCCGTCGCCGAAATGGATCGAGACCCCGTCACCTTCGGAAAGCACCGCGGCACTGGTAACGGGCGCTCCCTCAGCATCGCGCACAAGCGCGAAGCCGCGTTTCAAGGTCTGTTCGTAGGAATTGCTCTCGAGGATGCGGCCGACCGAGGTCAGCCGGTCGCCCTGCTGGGCGAGGACACGGTCGACGGCGCGCTCGATCTGGCTCCATGCGCGCGCCGCGTCGCGTCCGCCGAGGCCCATCCGCTCGGTAACAGGTTCGAGCCGGAGGCGTACCGATGCCGCCCTCAGATCGCTCGCGGCATTCTGCCGGACCGTGTCCATCACCGAATCCATCCGCTGCCGCGCGGTCACGAAGCGGTTTTCCAGCCGGCCGAGCTCCGCAGCCGGCTCCGGGATCTGAGATGCCAGATCGCGCACCCGGTCTGCGAGACGTGAAAGCATCCGGTCCGTCGCGGCGCTCGCACTCTGCCAGCGGTAATCCACCGTCTGCGCCTTCGCCTCGATGATCGAGCGCGGATCGCCGAGCCCGCGGGAAAGCCCGGTCAGACGCGTCTCCGCCTCGCCGAGCTTGCGCTGCAGACCGTTGAAGAGCCGCGACTCGTCCTGCATCAGCGTGGCGAGCAGTTCCGCTCGTACCGGCACCGCCATCTCGGCCGCCGCCGTCGGGGTCGGCGCCCTTCTGTCCGAAGCAAAATCGATCAGCGTGGTGTCGGTCTCGTGCCCCACGGCGGAGATCAGCGGGATCTCGCTCGCCGCCGCCGCGCGCACCACGATCTCCTCGTTGAAAGCCCAGAGATCCTCGAGGCTGCCGCCACCGCGCGCCACGATGAGCAGATCCGGACGCGGCACCGGTCCGTCCGGCGCCATCCGGTTGAAGCCCTCGATCGCGGCCGCGACCTGGTCCTTAGCACTTTCGCCCTGCACCAGTACCGGCCAGACCAGCACATGGGTCGGGAAGCGGTCCGAAAGGCGATGCAGGATATCCCGGATCACCGCGCCGGTCGGCGAGGTGACGACGCCGATCACCTTGGGCAGGAACGGCAACGGTCGCTTACGCTCGTCGGCGAAGAGGCCCTCAGCGGCGAGCTTGCGCTTGCGCTCCTCCAGCAGCTTCAGGAGCGCGCCCTCGCCGGCGAGCTCCATCTGCTCGATCACCATCTGGTACTTGGATCGCCCGGGGAAAGTCGTGAGCTTGCCGGTGCAGATCACCTCCATGCCCTCTTCCGGGCGGATCGAAAGCCTCTCCGCGGTGCCGCGCCAGCAGACCGCGTCGAGCACCGACTTCTCGTCCTTCAGGGTGAGATAGACATGGCCCGACCCGGCCCGGGTCGGACGCGAGATCTCACCGCGCACGCGGACATGCTCGAAGGCGCCCTCCACGGTCCGTTTGACCTGGTTGGAGATCTCGCTGACGGAGAATTCGGGAATGTTGCCGGTGGGCTGCGGGCTATCGTCTTGCATCCCCGGAATTTATGCTACAAGGCCGCCGAGCGAAAGCATGGGGACACGAAAATGAGAATTCTGGTCGTCGGATCCGGTGGGCGTGAACATGCCTTGTGCTGGGCCATCTCTGCCTCGCCGCTGTGCGATCACCTCTACTGCGCACCCGGCAATGCCGGCATCGCGGAGGTCGCGGAGTGCGTCGGGGTGAAGGCGGAGGACCTGGACGGACTGGTCTCCTTCGCGAAGGAGAAGGCCATCGACTTCGTCGTGGTCGGGCCCGAGGCGCCGCTCGTCGCCGGACTGGTCGACAAGCTGGCAGCCGCCGGCATCAAGGCTTTCGGACCGAGCGCCGCCGCGGCCCAGCTCGAGGGCTCCAAGGCCTTCACGAAAGGCATCTGCGACCGGCACAACATCCCGACCGCCGCCTATGCCCGCTTCACCGATCTTGAGGCCGCGAAGGATTACGTGACGAAAATGGGGGCGCCGATCGTCGTCAAGGCGGACGGGCTCGCCGCCGGCAAGGGCGTCACCGTGGCGCAGACCGTGAACGAGGCGATCTCGGCGCTCGAGGACGCCATGTCCGACAAGGCCTTCGGCGCCGCCGGCGAGGAGGTCGTGATCGAGGAATGCCTGATCGGCGAGGAAGCCAGCTTCTTCGCCCTTTGCGATGGCAGGACTGCCCTCCCGCTCGCGGCGGCGCAGGACCACAAGGCCGTCGGCGACGGCGACACCGGACCGAATACCGGCGGCATGGGGGCCTATTCGCCGGCCCCGGTGATGGACCAGGCGATGATCGACCGGGTCATGATGGAGATCGTGCAGCCAACCGTGGACGGCATGGCGGCGGAAGGCATGCCGTTCAAGGGTGTGCTCTTCGCCGGCCTGATGATCACCGCCGACGGCCCCAAGCTGATCGAGCACAATGTCCGCTTCGGCGATCCCGAATGCGAGGTCCTGATGATGCGCCTGACGAGCGACATCCTGCCGGCCCTGATCGCCTCCGCCGACGGACAGCTCGACCAGATCACGCTCCGCTGGCGCGACGAGGCGGCCCTCTGCGTGGTCCTCGCATCGAACGGCTATCCCGGTTCCTACGAGAAGAACACCCTGATCGCGGAGCTGCCCAAGGATACCGGCACAGTGACAACGTTCCATGCCGGCACGACGCGGACCGACAAGGGCGTGCTGCTGGCGACCGGAGGCCGGGTGCTCGTCGTAACCGCCCGCGGCGCCTCCGTATCGGAAGCACGATCCCGCGCCTACGAAGCCGTCGGGACGGTGAACTGGCCGCACGGGTTCTGCCGCAAGGACATCGGCTGGCGGGCAATTGCGCGCGAACAGGGCGCCGCCGATCAATAAAATTTTGCCGAAAACAGTAGAAATTCCAAGAAATCGGTCATCTAACCTTCACACACAAAAGGATTTAAAACGCCGCGAAATGAAATAAAAAGGGTACGTAAGTATGCCCTAATTTTTTGTGGCGAATCGCAGTGCTCAATTCGAATTCGGCCGCTTCACGCGGCGCGGAAATGCTCCAGTTGAGCGGCCACTTTCCGCCGATGGACGCATTGACCGCAGGACTTCGGCACGCCTTCCAGCCCATCGTCCATCTCGATACGGGCCTGACCCACGGCTTTGAGGCCTTGTTGCGCGGGACGGCGGAACTCGGTTTCGAAAGCATTGCCGATCTCTTCGACCGCGCCGCCGAGCACGGCCAGGTCGAGGAGCTCGAGGCCCGCCTGCTGAACAAGGCCCTCCGGGATTTCGCCGCGCTATCCTGCGCGGACGGCCTGCACCTGTTCTTCAATATCGATGCGCGCAGCCTGCCGCATCTGAGCAACCGGACCACGGGCATTCTGGAGGCCATGGCCGGGCTCGGACTCTCGAGCACGCAGCTTTGTCTCGAGGTTTCCGAGAAGTCGGACATTTCCCAGGACAGCGCCGCCACCAAGGCGCTCCGCCAGGCGCGCGATCACGGTATCCAGATCGCGCTCGACGATTTCGGCGAAGGCTATGCCCGCCTGCGCCTGCTGCATGAAGAGCATGCCGAATACGTGAAGTTCGACCGCTACTTCATCAACAATGTCGCCCGCGACCCGAAGAAGAAGCTGTTCGTCTCGAGCCTGATCGACATGTTCGAGGTATTGGGTATCCAGACCATCGCCGAGGGTGTGGAGACCGAGGAGGACCTGAGCAGTTGCCGCGAGCTCGGCTTCGATCTGGTTCAGGGTTATCTGGTGGCGCGGCCGACGCTGGAGCATGAGAGCCTCAGCCGGAGCTACGAGACCCTGATGACGGCGCGCCGCCGCGACCGGCGGGCCCGTTCCTCGGACCAGCATATCCTGCGCGAACAGATCGTCGCCGTACCGACGCTCAAGATCGAGACGCCGATGCAGGACGTGTTCGATGCCTTCCGCACGAACGAGAGCGCCCGGCTGTTTCCCGTCCTCGACATGAACGATCGTCCGCTCGGGATCGTGCGCGACGTCGACCTCAAGGCCTACGCCTTCTCACCCTACGGCAAGGACCTGATCGTGAACCGCAGCTTCGGCAAGCGGCTCGGCGATTTCGTGCGCCCCTGCCCAATCGCGGACATCCACACACAGGCCGAGCGCATTCTGCAGATCTACAGCCACAACGACTCACTGAACGGCGTGATCATCGTCGAGAATGCGCAATATATCGGTTTCCTCGACAATTCTTCCCTGCTCCGGGTGCTCAACGAGAAGAACCTCATCTTCGCCCGCGAAATGAACCCGCTGACCAAGCTGCCCGGCAACACCTCGATCTCGGACCATATCGCCGACGCGGTGACCGACACGGAAGAGACCTGCGCGCTGCTGCATTTCGACTTCGATAACTTCAAGCCCTTCAACGACACCTACGGGTTCCGGCAGGGCGACCGGGCGCTGCTGCTGTTCGCGGAAAATCTCCGGCAGACCTTCAGCGGACCCGATTTCTTCGTCGGGCATATCGGCGGGGACGACTTCTTCGTCGGAAGCATCGGAACCGATCCTGAAGAGGTCAGCCGTCTCGCCTACGAGGCGCGCCACCAGTTCGCCCGGGATGTCGAGAGTTTCTATGACAGGGAAGCCCGGGAGCGCGGCTCGATAGAAGCCCGCGGGCGGGACGGCAAGCTGCGGAACTATCCGCTGCTCACCTGCAGCGCTGCCATGCTGGTGATCGAGCCGGGCCGGCGGCTCTCCGATCTGGAGACCGCGCTGACCGCTTTCGCCGAACTGAAGAAGCGGGCGAAGGACGAAGGCGGCTTCGCCTGCCAGACCATCCGGTAGCTGTTGTGCGGACTGTCTGGCGGCGTGACGCTCACACCGCGCCCGGCGGTTTCCCGTAGATCTTCTCGAACGCCGCTTTAAGGCGCGCGGTTTCCTCTTCGGTAATCTCGCCCATCTCGTCGATGAAGTCTTTCTGCTCTTTCAGCTGACGCTCGCACATGGCGTGGAACACGTCCATCAGGTCGCGGAAAGCGCTGAAACGCGCATTGCCGACGGGATCCGACCGGACCTCGAAGACCGAGATGATCGCCCCCATCTTGCGGACCATGTGCTCAAGCTCGACGGCCCGTCCCTTGTCTAGCGCCACAGCCGAAACTCCCTTGCGTTTTCGACAAATCGATTTTCACCGGATCATACCCGGCTCCGGCCCGGCGGCAATCGCAATCGCCAGCATGGCGAATACATGGCCGCGACCTCAGTGGAGTTCCGCGGTCCAGACCACCACCTGATTCCTGCCGGAATTCTTCGCCTCGTAAAGCGCCCGGTCGGCGCGCTCGGTGATTTCCTTCAATCGCCGGCGGGGCACGAGTTGCGCGACGCCGAATGAGACGGTGACGGAAAGCGGTTCCGCGCCGTCGATATCGACCGGCGTCTCCTCGATCTTCCTGCGCACCCGGTCGAGCACCTTTCGCGCCTCTTCCGGATCCGAGTCCGGCAGACAGATGAGGAATTCCTCGCCACCGAAGCGGTAGATCGTGTCGTAGGGGCGGAGCGAATCCTCGATGAGCCGGGTCACGCGGGACAGCACCCGGTCGCCCGCGTGATGCCCGTAGGTATCGTTCACCGACTTGAAACGGTCGATATCGGCAATGGCAATAGAGCACGGGCGGCCGGTGCGGCGGATCCTCTGCTGCTCGCGCAACAGCTCCTTTTCCATCGTGTGACGGGTGTTGGTTCCGGTCAGAGGGTCGAGGTTCGAAAGCGCCGCCCGGAAAGCCCGTGCCATTCGGCCCGCCTGCTCGTTGAAACTGTCGATCTTGTGCAGAAGCGCGTCGTATTCCGCAGGCGGAAGAGCATCGTCCTTCCAGCCCCTGACGGCGAGGATCGCCGCATGGGCGTAGATCCCCTGGTGCATCCCGACAAGCGTGGCGAAGGCCGGCTGCGAGAAGAGGTCGTCGTCCCGGTTGGTCGAATACCAGCGGCCGAAGCGGCTCATCCGGTGGGCATCCTCGGTGACGACCTCCGGATCGGGCCGGAGCCGGCAGACAAGCGCGCGGTGAAACAGCGCCAGCCATTGCCGCGTCTCCTCGATCGCGGACTCGAGCTCGCGCACGATTTCCTCGAGCTGACGGCGGGAAAGCGCCGAATCCGGAGCGTCCTGTTCCGCGCTGATGTCCTGGGCCGAAATCGCCATCTTCCTTAAAACCGCCCGCCGAGCCCCACTGCCAACCTATCGGGCTCGGGGCGCACGGCCAAGCATTCTACGCAAAGGTACTCAGGTCGAGAGTTCGGGCAGGCCCTCATAGAGCTTCAGCGCCTCGGGATTGGCCAGCGCCTCGACATTCTTCACCGGACGGCCATGCACCACGTTGCGCACGGCAAGCTCGACGATCTTGCCGCTCTTGGTGCGCGGAATGTCGGCGACGGCCAGGATCTTCGCCGGCACGTGACGCGGCGAGGCGCCCTTGCGGACCGTATCCTTGATCTTTTTGACCAGATCGTCGTCCAGGATCACACCTTCGGCGAGGCGGACGAAGAGCACGACGCGGACATCGTCGTCCCAGTCCTGGCCGATCACGAGGCCTTCCAGCACCTCGGGCAGTTTCTCGACCTGGCGGTAGATCTCCGCCGTGCCGATACGCACGCCGCCCGGATTGAGCACCGCGTCGGAGCGGCCGTAGATCACCATGCCGCCACGCGGAGTCAGTTCGACGTAATCGCCGTGGCACCAGATATTGTCGTAGCTCTCGAAATAGGCGCCCTTGTACTTGGAGCCGTCCGGATCGTTCCAGAACATGATCGGCATGCAGGGAAACGGCCGGGTGCAGACCAGTTCGCCCTTCTCGCCGACCACCGGCTTGCCGTCGTCGTCGAACACGTTGACCGCGAGGCCGAGGCCGCGGGTCTGGATCTCGCCGCGCCAGACCGGACCGACCGGATTGCCGAGCACGAAGCAGGAGACGATGTCGGTGCCGCCCGAGATCGAGGAGAGCTGGATGTCCGACTTGATCGCCCGGTAGACATAGTCGAAGCCCTCCGGCACCAGCGGCGAGCCGGTCGAGGTCATCGCCCGCACGGTCGAGAGATCGTGGGTCTCCTTCGGCGTCACCCCGGCCTTGTTGAGGGCGTCGATATATTTCGCCGAGGTGCCGAAGAGGGTCATCTTCTCGGCATCGGCATAGTCGAAGAGGATGTTCGCGCTCGGATAGAACGGGTTGCCGTCATAGAGCAGCAGCGTCGCCTCGGAAGCGAGGCCGCTCACCAGCCAGTTCCACATCATCCAGCCGCAGGTGGTGAAGTAGAAGACCCGGTCGTCCTTCTTCACATCGCTGTGGAGCTGATGCTCCTTCAGATGCTGGATCAGCGTGCCGCCGATGCCGTGCACGATGCATTTCGGCACCCCGGTCGTGCCGGAGGAGAACATGATGTAGAGCGGCTCGTTGAAGCCCATCCGCGTGAAGGCGATCTCGCCCGCTTTGAAGGCGCCGGTGAAATCCCCGTAAGTGATGGCGTTCGGCAGCCCGGAGATCGGCGGCTCGCTCCTCGTATAGGGCACGATGACCGTCTTCTTAACGCTCGGCAGCTCGGCGAGAATGCCCTCGACCTTGTCCAGCGTGTCGAAGGCCTTGCCGCCGTAGTAATAGCCCTCGACGGCGACGAACACCTTCGGCTCGATCTGGCCGAAACGGTCGAGCACGCCGCGGATCCCGAAGTCTGGCGAGCAGGAGGACCAGACCGCGCCGAGGCTGGCGGTCGCCAGCATGGCGATCACGGTCTCCGGCATGTTCGGCATGAAGGCCGCGACCCGGTCGCCCGGACCGACGCCCTCTGCCTTGAGGGCCTGGGCGAATTTTGAGACCTCGTCATAGAGCTCAGCGAAGCTGAGACGCCGCTTAACCTTGTCCTCGCCCCAGAAGACGATCGCATCGGCACCGTCGCGGCGGCGCAGCAGGTTCTCGGCGAAATTGACCTTGGCGTCCGGGAAGAAGGCGGCGCCCGGCATCTTGTCGCCGTCCTGCAGGATGCGGTCGCTGCCCTTGTCGCCGATGATGCCGGAAAAGTCCCAGAACGCGTCCCAGAAGGTCTCGAGTTCGGTAACGGACCAGTCGTAGAGGCTCTCGAAGTCGGTCAGGCTCGCGCCGCGCTCCCGGTTCGCGAACTCGATGAAACGGGTGATGTTCGCGTTCGCGATGCGCTCGGCGCTCGGCTGCCAAAGCGGTTTGCTGTCGGTCGTCATCTCTCGGCGTCCCCTGTTTGCCGCGCCATTGCCCGGAATGCGGTCCGGTCGGCGTCTTGCCATTCGCCCAAAGCTATAGCGAGGCGCCGTCCGGCGGGCAATGCTGCAATGCGCAATAGGCGCTGGTGAGGGCCGCTTCGCCGCGGATTAGCTAGGCAGGCAGTGCAGGAAACGGAAACGGGACGATGGACAGCGCAGCGAAACCGGACGGCATCGAGATCCGCAAGGCGGCACCGGATGAAGCGGCGGAGATCGCCGGCTTCCATGTCAGGATCTGGCGCGAAACCTATGGCGAGATGGCCCCGCCGGAGGCAGTCGCCATCCTCGACGAGAAGCGCCGCCTGCCGGGCTGGGTCGAGACCCTGACCTCCCCGGATCCCCGGAAGAACACCTTGCTCGCCCTTGCCGGCGGGCAGATCGTCGGGCTGGTCAGCTACGGGCCGCCGGGATCGGAGATCTTCGGCCGGCGCGGCGAGATCAAGCATCTCTATGTCGACGGCAGCCAGCGCGGCCGCGGTCTCGGAGCATATCTGCTCCGCCTCGCGCTGCAGGAGATCGGTATGCTCGATTTCGACGGCGGGGGTCTCTCCGTGGTGGAACAGAACACGGCGGCCCGGAAGTTCTACCGCGCCCTCGGAGGCACGGAGAGCGCCACGTTCGAGGATCCGGGCCCGATCTGGAAATCGCGAAACATTCTCGTCGTCTGGCCCGCGCCGACGCCGGAACCCTGATCGCCCGGCAGCGTCAGGGCTGCAATGCGCAATCGGCGTTGGTAATGCGGCGGGCTCGGCGTATCCTGAAAGCCTTCCACAGATCAAGGACATGGGTGCCATCGGGTGCCTGAGATCGAGCCTATGGCCCCCGCCGAAACATCGCTGTCCTCCCGCTTTGCCGCGCTCTCGCCCAATACTCAGGGTGCGATCTGGATCGTCATCTCCTGCGTCATCTTCTCGCTCATGCAGGCGAACGTGAAGCTGCTGGGCGCCCGACTCGATACATTCCAGATTGCCTTCTTCCGCTGCGCCTTCGGGCTCGCGGTGATCCTGCCCTTCATGTTCCGGGCCGGGTCGCATGTGTTCAAGACCCGCCGGCCGCTGGCACATCTGCTGCGCGGCTGTCTCGGCGCCGGCGCGATGGCCTGTGGTTTCTACTCGGTTACCCACATGCCGCTCGCCGACGCGACGGCGATCAGTTTCGCCAAGCCGCTGTTCATGATCGTGCTGGCAGTCCTGTTCCTGAACGAGACGGTCCGCTGGCGGCGCTGGAGCGCGACCGCCGTCGGGTTTCTTGGCGTGCTCATCATGGTCCGTCCGGGCTCCTCCGAGATCGGTTTCGCCGCCGGGATCGCCCTCCTCGGCACGCTCTTCGTCGCTCTCGTCGTCGTGGTGGTGAAGAAACTGGCGACCACGGAATCCCCGCTCACCATCCTGTTCAGTTTCGGCATCATCTCGACCTCGATCATGACCGTGCCCGCGATCCTCGTCTGGCAGGAACCGACCTGGAGCGAGATGGCGATGCTGCTCGCAGTCGGCGCGCTCGGTTCCGCCGGACAGGCCTGCGCGGTGAAAGGCTTCAAGGTCGGCGAGGCGACGGCGGTGGTGCCTTTCGACTATTCACGATTGCTCTTCGCCGGCTTCATCGGCTTCTGGCTCTTCGGCGACGTTCCGGGCCTGCACACCCTCGCCGGCGCCGGTCTGATCGTCGCCTCGACGCTCTATATCGCCCGCCGCGAGGCGCAGCTCGGCAAGGTCCCGATGCGCAACAAGACCGACCACCATCCGGTGGTGCTGACGGAAGAACAGGAAGCCGCGAAGGAACGGGCCTAGAACGGCCCCGTCACACCCGACGCGATGGCGTTGGCGCAGGCGAGCAGCACGAGGATCGTCAGAACCTTCCGCAGACCCTCGTACCATTCCGGAAAGAACCCGGCCCGGCAGGCGCGCAGGTCGATGAAATAGGCGAGCGCGATGCCGACCACGATCAGCATCAGTCCGGCGAAGGGCACCAGCAGGGTCCCGATCCAGGCGATCAGCGCCGGGATCACGCTCCAGCCGTAGCGTGCCCAGGCGGCCCTGTCCATCTCCTCTGCGTCCTCCTCGCGCGCCTCTTCAAGCTCGCCCTGCCACATCGCCGCGCCCCAGTGCACCGCGCCGAGGAAAGAGAGGATCACCGCGCCGTAGGTGATCATGCTGTCGATCAGCACATAGCCGTAGAGCGGGTCCATGAGCCAGAGCGGCAGCGACAACAGATAGAACGGGATCACCCCCCCGAGACCAAGAATCAGGGCCGGGCGGGGAACGTCGCGGAGCGAGGAGAACATCGGCAGTGCTTCCGTTTGCCGCGCTGGACGCACGGGCGGGTTTCGGTTTCACTGCGGCCAGTTATAGCCTTCCCGCGCAAGGTCACGAAAGACCGGCGGGCAGAAAACACCTCAAGGGAGCAGAAAGATGCAGGTTCAGGGGCAAGCCGCGATCGTGACCGGCGGCGGCAGCGGGCTCGGCGCCGGCACCGCACGGGTGCTGGCAGCGGCGGGCGCGAAGGTCGCGCTGTTCGACGTCAACGAGGAAGGCGCGAAGAAGGTCGCCGCGGAGATCGGCGGGATCGCGGTCCCCTGCGACGTCGCCGACGCCGCCTCGGCGGAAGCCGCCATCGCGACGGCCCGCGAAGCGCACGGCCCGGCCCGCATCCTCGTCAATTGCGCCGGCATCGCGCCGGCGGAACGGATCGTCGGCCGGGGCGGGCCGATGCCGCTCGACAATTTCCGCCGCGTCATCGAGGTCAACCTGATCGGCACCTTCAACATGATGCGGCTCGCCGCCGCCGACATGGCTGCGATGGATCCGCTGGAGGACGGCGAGCGCGGCATCGTGATTTCCACCGCCTCCGTCGCCGCCTTCGAGGGCCAGATCGGGCAGAGCGCCTATGCCGCCTCCAAGGGCGGGGTGCATGCGCTGACCATCGTCGGCGCCCGCGAGTTCGCCAAGGCCGGCATCCGCTTCAACACGATCGCGCCGGGCTTGTTCGGCACCCCGATGCTGCTCGGCATGCCGCAGGAGGTGCAGGACAGTCTCGCGGCCACCGTCCCCTATCCCTCGCGCTTCGGCACGCCGGCGGAATACGCAAAATTGGCGCTGGCGATGATCGACAACGTCATGCTGAACGGCGAGACCGTGCGACTGGACGGCGCGATCAGGATGCAGCCTCGGTAGGCGCCCGTCACGACGGGCGGGGTTCTAGCCGTCCTCGGCGAGCGGCGCGAGAAGCGCCGCCAGTTCGAGGGCGCCCGCCTCGTCCATGCGACCGCCCACCTCCCGTTCGAGTACGCTGCGATAGACTGGCCACATTCTTTGCTGCAGGGCCAAGCCGTCGTCGGTCAGGCAGATCACCTGTCCACGACCGTCTTCGGCACAGGTCCGGCGCTCGATGACACCCGCCTTGGCCATACGATCGACTAGGCGGGACATGTTGTATTGCGGGATCAGCATGCGCGACTGCAGCTGGTAGGGCCTCAGCCCGTCCGGCTCCGCACGCTTCACCTCAAGTAGCAGATCGTACCAGGCGAGCGGTGGCAGGCCGTCCGATTTGAGGGCTGATTCGACCCGCTGAAGGATCCGCTCCGAGGCCCGGACAAGCCGGACCCAGGCGGTCTGATGCGCCCCGGTGAGCGCTGTTCCCGACGTTTTCATGCATGGGAGATAGCAGATAGATGCAATCGCATCAATCTTGACAAGGCTAAACCCGAAACCAAATATACATGCAAATGCATTTATTTTTTGGAGACGACGATGAGCAGGATCACCTTGGTCAGCCACACCCTCTGCCCTTATGTGCAGCGCGCCGCGATTGCTCTCGCGGAAAAAGGGGTGCCGTTCGAGCGGATCTATATCGATCTCGCCGAAAAGCCGGACTGGTTCCGCGCGCTCTCGCCGCTCGGAAAGGTGCCGTTGCTGCAGGTCCGCGACCGGGAGCGGGATGCCGTTATTTTCGAGTCTTCCGTTATCCTCGAATTTCTCGAAGAGACGCAAGCCAATCCGCTGCACCCGGCCGATCCGCTGGACCGCGCCCGGCACAGAAGCTGGATCGAGTTCGGCTCGTCCCTGCTGAACGGGATCGCCCGCCTCTACAACGCGCCTGACGAAGAGAAATTCAACGCGGAAAGCAAGGCGCTTCGGGACGGCTTCGCACGGCTCGAAACGGAATTGGAGACAGGCGACGGCTCCCCCTTCTTCGCCGGAGAACGCTTCTCGCTGGTCGATGCCGTCTTCGGTCCGATCTTCAGATATCTGGACGTGTTCGAGAGCCGCGCCGCGCTCCACTTCGCGGAGGACCTGCCATTGCTCGCGCAATGGCGCCAGGCACTTTCTGAAAGAGACTCCGTGCGCAACGCCGTCGGCGCGGACTATCCGGCACTGCTGGGGGATTTCCTGAAAAAACGTAATGCCTATGTGAGCGGCCTGGTCGGCTGACCGTCAGGCGCCGAGCAGTTCCTCGACATAGGCCGGCACGATCTCGCTCGCCGGGCCGTAGCGCTTTTCGGCGAAGAGCGTTGCGCCTTCGGAGGGTTCGAGATTGAGCTCAATCGTGTGGGCGCCGTGCATGCGGGCCTCCTGCACGAAACCGGCGGCGGGATAGACGTTGCCGGAGGTGCCGATGGAGATGAAGAGATCGGCGTCGGCCAGCGCCGCGTAGATCTCCTCCATGTAGAGCGGCATCTCGCCGAACCAGACCACATGCGGGCGGAGCGTACCCGCCTCGTTCGTCGTCGGATTGCGGCTCTCAAGGCTGAGATCCTCGCGCCAGTCGAAGATTTCGCCGGTGCGCTCGCAGCGCACCTTCAGCATCTCGCCGTGCATGTGCAGGAGCTTTTCGGAACCCGCCCGTTCGTGCAAATCGTCGATATTCTGCGTCACCAGCAGCACATTGCCGGGCCATTCCTTCTCCAGCCGGGCGAGCGCCGCATGGGCCGCGTTCGGCTGCACGTTGGCGTTCAGCAGGGAGCGGCGGCGGGCATTGTAGAATTCGTGCACCATGACCGGATTCCGCAGATAGCCTTCCGGCGTCGCCACGTCCTCCAGATTGACCTTGGACCAGATCCCGTCCGCATCGCGGAAGGTGTCGAGACCGCTTTCCTTGGAGATGCCCGCCCCGGTCAGGATGACGATGGAGGCTTCGGGCGAGAGATTGAGCTGCATTTCGGCCTCCTAACGCCTGTCGCGAAAGAACTCGCGCAGCAACTCGCCCGCGCGGCTTTCCTCGACCCCGCCGACCACTTCCGGCGCGTGGTGGCAGGTCGGCTGGGTATAGATCCTCGGCCCGTGCTCGACCCCGCCGCCCTTCGGATCGTAGGCGCCGAAGACGAGACGGCGGATGCGGGCGAACCCGATCGCCGTGGCGCACATCGGGCAGGGCTCGAGGGTGACATGGAGATCGCACTCAACGAGCCGCGGCGCGCCAACCTTCGCCGCGGCCGCGCGGATCGCCAGGATCTCGGCATGGGCGCTCGGATCGTTCAACTCCTCGACCCGGTTGCCGGCCGCGGCCAGCACGCGGCCCGCCGCGTCAGTGACCACAGCGCCGACCGGAACCTCGCCGCGCGCCGCCGCCGCTTCCGCCTCGGCGAGGGCCAGCGCCATCGGATTTTCACCTCTTGCGTCCATCTTTCCTTCCTAGCCGGAAGCGTCCCCGGCTCCAAGCCGTTTGGATGCGCGTTGCATCCGCGCGCGCCCACGCGTAAGACCTGATTCATGAGCGAATTCGAAAAAGTCTTCACCGAGGATCGCGGTCCCGAGCGGATCGCCAAACGGCTTGCCCGCGCCGGGCTCTGCTCGCGCCGCGAGGCCGAGCAATGGATCACCGCCGGCCGCGTCGAGGTGGATGGCGAGCTCCTGACCACGCCCGCCGTCACCGTGACCTCGGAATCCCGGATCCGGGTCGACGGCCGGGATCTGCCGGTGATCGAGCCGACCAGGCTCTGGCGCTTCCACAAGCCGCGCGGCCTGGTGACCACGAACAAGGACCCGGAAGGGCGGGAGACCGTGTTCGACGCCCTGCCGAAGGACATGCCGCGCGTCGTCACCGTCGGCCGCCTCGACTTCGACACCGAGGGCCTGCTGCTGCTGACCAATGACGGAGAGCTGTCGCGCCTGCTGGAACTGCCGTCGACGGCCTGGCTCCGGAAGTATCGCGTCCGGGTTTACGGCTCGATCACAGAGAATTCCATCGAGCTGCTCAAGAAGGGCGCGACCGTCGACGGCATCAAATACGGACCGGTGTCCGTCGAGCGCGATATCGAGGGCAAGTCGAACACCTGGCTCACCCTCGGGATTCGCGAAGGCAAGAACAGGGAAATCCGCAAGCTGATGGAGCATGTCGGCCTCCGCGTGAACCGTCTGATCCGGGTCTCCTACGGTCCTTTCCAGCTTGGCGACCTGCCGGCGGGCGAGGTCGCGGAGGTGCGGCAGGCCACGCTGAAGGAACAGCTCGGCTTCAAGGAAGAGACGAAGACCGGAACCGCGAAGGCGAAACCCAAGGCGCCGTTCAAGGGTCCGCGCAAGAAACCGGGCGCGGCAGCGGCGGGGAGCAAGGGTCCGGTCGGCGGGAAGGGTCCGGCCAAAGGCAAGGCCGGAAACGATACGGAAAAGCGCTCGACGCGCGGCCCCGGCGGCAAGCAGAATGGCTCCCGGGGAAACGCAAGACCGCGGCCGGCTCGGGGAGAGAAACATGCGGATCGTCGCGGGCAAGCATCGCGGAACCAAACTCGCCGCCCCTGAGAACTGGACCACGCGGCCGACCGCGGACCGGACGCGGGAGTCGCTGTTCGGAATTCTCGCGGGCGGCAAGCACGGGGACCCGGTGACGGACGGCCTCGTCGTCGATGTCTTCGCAGGCACCGGCGCGCTCGGGCTCGAAGCTCTCTCGAGGGGCGCGGCGGAAGTCTTCTTCATCGAGAGCGACCGCGAAGCGGCGACCGCGCTCAAGCAGAACATCGTGAAGCTGCGGGCCGGCGGCGACGTCACCGTGATCGAGGGCGACGTGCTCTCGCTGCACCGCACGAGCCCCCGCCCGGTCACCCTCGTCCTGATGGACCCGCCCTATCGCAGCGGTCTGGCAGCGCCGGCGCTCGACAAGCTGCACGAGCGCGGCTGGATCGACGGCAATACCCTGATCGTGATCGAATGCGAGAAAGGCGAGGAGCTCGAGGTGCCGGAATGGCTGGATGAGGTCGAGGCGCGCACCTACGGCCGCGCCCGGCTGAATTTCTTCCGGCCGAATTTCAGCGTCGATGCGGGAAAGGAGACGCTCGGTGAAACTTGAGGGTTCCTGCCATTGCGGCGCCGTGCGGTTCAGCCTGGAGAGCCGGCACCCCTATCCCTTCAACCTCTGCTACTGCTCGATCTGCCGCAAGACGGCGGGCAGCGGCGGCTATGCGATCAACCTCTCCGGCGATTTCGAAAGCCTGAAGGTCGAGGGTGCGGAGCACATCTCGAAATACAACGCGGTCACGGATGGCCGCGAGAGCCCGGCAGAGCGCAGTTTCTGCAGCAAATGCGGATCCGCCCTCTGGCTCTGGGATCCGCGCTGGCCGGAACTGGTGCACCCGCAGGCCGGCGCCATCGACACGCCGCTGCCGGCCGCACCGGAGCGCACGCACCTGATGCTCGGCAGCAAGCCGGACTGGGTGCCGGTGCATGCGGGACCGAAGGACCAGCGCTTCGAGGACTATCCGGAAGAAAGCATCGAAGCCTGGCACAAGCGGCTCGGGCTGGAGCGCTAAGCTCGTAGAAGCGAGTTTGCCATATGGCGTTAAATTGACTATATTTCGCCATATGGAGAAATCATGATCAGCCTGCATCCGATCGAGACTGCGCCTTCCGACTTCCACATGGCGCCGATTACGGACGAGGAAGGCGGCGCATTGTTCCGTGCCGCGGTCCGGCTGTTTGCCCATTGGGGCCTGACAGACGAAGAGTGTGCGCTACTGCTGGACCTCGCGCCGCGCAGCTATGCCCGCTGGAAGAGCGGAAAGATCGGGCGCCTCGGGCGCGACCAGAAAACCCGACTGGCGATCCTGATGGGGATCCACAAGAGCCTGCGGATCGTCTTCCGCGAGCCCGCCCGCGGCTATGCCTGGATCAAGAAGCCGAACGCGGCGTTCGGTGGGCAGAGCGCGCTGAGCATCATGCGCCAGGGCGAAATGACGGACCTGATGCGCGTGCGAGACTATCTCGACTCGGCACGCGGTGCCTGGTGAGCGAGGTCCCGCACCACCCGGTCGCGTGGTCCGGTGCACGGCGCATCATTCGCTCGCTCTATCCGCCCATCGACCTGTTCGAGGATATCGCCGATCCGGAAGATTGGCTGCTCATCCTCTCCGCCGAACAGAAGACCAATCCGAGACTTCTGGATCAGGTTGGCCGACTCGATCTCGTGCCGGAAGGGCGGCGTGTCTCCGGCCCCGGCTCCTCCTACCTGATGGCTCCCTTCACCCATGCCAGCCGCGACCGGCCAAGCCGGTTCTCCGACGGCAGTTTCGGCGTCCTTTATGCCGGGGACCGGTTCGAGGTCGCCCTCGCCGAGACCATACATCACCATGAGCGTTTCATGCGGGCGACCGAAGAGTCGCCGGGATGGACGTCGCAGTTCCGCGAACTTGTCCTCGATATCGCAGGCACGTTTGCAGATCTTCGCGAGACGCCCGAGCAATATGCAGCCGAACTCGCGCCGGACGAATATGCTGCCGCACGGAAACTCGGGTATTCGCTGAAGGAGGGCGGGAGTGACGGCTTGGTCTACCCGAGCGTCCGGTATCCGGAGGGAAACTGCGCCGCTCTCTTCTATCCGGACCTCGCGAGACCCCCGTCCCAAGGGCGCCATCTCGACTACCACTGGGACGGAGCGGTCGTGGACCTCGTCAGGGACAATGACATGAAGCAGGTATTCCGGGTGGCACGCTAGACCCCGCTCACCCTCCGAGGAACAGCCGCCCGACTTCCGGGTTCGCTAGCAGCTCTTCGCCCGTACCGGCCATCGCCGTCTGGCCCGAGACCAGGACATAGCCGATATCGGCGAACTCCAGCCCCTTCTTGGCGTTCTGCTCCACCATCAGGATGGTCTTGCCCTCGACCCGCTGCAGGTCGTCGAGGATCTCGAATACCATGTCGATGAAGCGCGGCTCGAGACCGATCGACGGCTCGTCCACCAGCAGCACCTCAGGTTCCATTACCAGCGCGCGGCTGATTTCGAGCAGCCGGCGCTCGCCGCCGGAAAGCACCTTGGCCTGATGGTTGCGGCGCGCTGCGAGGCGCGGATATTTCTCGAAGATCCGCTCCGCCGCCTCCTTCGCCTCGGAGGTCTTCTCCTTCAGGTAGCCGCCCATCCAGAGATTTTCCTCGACCGTCATGCCGCCGAACACCGACTTGTCCTGCAGGATGTAGGCGATGCCCGCATTCTTCAGCTTCTCGTTCGAGGAATAGTGGGTAACGTCCTGACCGCCGACGCTGATCTTGCCGGAGAAAATGTTGGTGAAGCCGAAGATCGAATGCAGGATCGTCGACTTGCCGGCACCGTTCGGTCCGATCAGGCAGCAGGACTGGCCCTTGCCGACCTTGAGCGAAAAATCGTGCAGGATCTCCATCTTGCCGTAGCCGGCACGCAAGGACTCGATGGAGACATAGGGCTCGGGACCGGCGAGCGCATCGATCCGGGCCAGGTCCGGCCCCTCGGCGATGGCCTCGACCTGGCGGACCACGTCCTCGACGGAAATGACCGTCTCGACGCCGCCGCTGCCATAGCCGCTGATCCGCTTTTCCCGCTCGGAGGCGGTCTCGCTGTTCTGCTGATCGCTCATCAGTGGGCTCCCAGATAGGCGTCGACCACGCGCGGGTCGCTCTGGATCTCGTCCGGCGTTCCGGTCGCCAGCAGCTCG
Source organism: Nisaea sediminum (assembly GCF_014904705.1). NCBI lineage: Bacteria > Pseudomonadati > Pseudomonadota > Alphaproteobacteria > Rhodospirillales > Thalassobaculaceae > Nisaea > Nisaea sediminum. The sequence goes on along the minus strand of NZ_JACZCQ010000006.1, from coordinate 946,880 downwards.
CCGTGGGCGAGGCAGGAGATCCGGTCGGCAAGATTCATGATCACCCGCATATTGTGCTCGATGACGAAGAGGGTGATGCCGAACTGCTCGTTCGCCCGTTTCAGCCGGTCGATCAGACCGTTGATCAGGGTCGGGTTGATCCCCGCCGTCGGCTCGTCGAGCAGCAGCACCTGCGGCCGGTTCATCAGGGCCATCGCGAATTCGAGCAGCTTCTGCTGGCCGAAAGAGAGTTCGCCCGCGACCAGAAAGCGCTTCTGGTAGAGCCCGACGAATTCCAGCAGCTCCTCCGCGAACTCCTCGGTCTCGCGGTCCCGCATGGAGCCGAACATGGCGCCGAGGCCCTCGTCCCGGTGCGAGACCGAGATCAGCATGTTCTTCATGCAATCCATCTTCGAGTAGATGCGGGTCTGCTGGAAGGTCCGGAGCAGGCCGAGCCGCGCGATCTCGGGCACCCGGAGCTTGGAGATCTCCTTGCCCCGGAACCTGATCGAACCCTCGTCGATCGGATGGTAGCCGACGATCGAGTTGAAGAGCGTGGTCTTGCCCGACCCGTTCGGCCCGATCAGCCCGGTGATGCCGCCCTCGGCGACATCGATGCTGACATCCTTGTTCGCGACGACGCCGCCATAGCTCTTGGAGACGCCGCGCACTTCGATCAGGTTGCCGCTCATTCCGCTGCCTCCGTCTGGCCGGTCCGGCTCATTTTCTCGTCCACCGTGACGCCGAAGAGCGACGGCCAGCGGTCCTGGGCCCAGCCGAGGATGCCCTGCTGGAAATAGACGATGTTGAGGATGATGATCGCGCCGAGCGCGACCCACTGCCAGCCGAGCAGCTCGGTCCAGGTCACTTCCTTGACGATGTGGAAGAGAATGGCGCCGAGCACCGGGCCCCAGAGCGTCCCCTTGCCGCCGAGCAGGGCCATGGCGACCATGAAGATGCCGAAGGTGGCGGTCGGGAAGGCAACCTCGAGCGGCTCGATGAACCCGGACATGTTTCCGAAGATGGCCCCCGCCATGCCCATGAAGAAGGCGGAGATCGCCCAGGCCAGCACCTTGTAGCGCGTGGTGTGGATGCCCATCGCCTCGGCCTTGTCCTCGTCGTCGCGGATCGCGTTGATGGCGAGACCGAAACGGGTGCGGTAGACCGCCCGGATCACCAGGTGACAGACGATCGCGAGCACGAAGAACATGACGTAGAAGACGATCGATCCGGTACCCGCCTCGCCGGGGAAGATCGGCATGGAGATGCCGCTGCCGCCGCCGACATAGCGCCAGCCGCTGATCAGTTCCGCCACAGCGACCGCGAGGCCGAGCGTGCCGATGGCGAAATAGGGGCCGCGCAGGCCCAGCATGAAGGGCCCGACCAACAGGGCGAACACCGTCGCCACCGCGCCCCCCGCTCCGATGCCGAGAATCAGACCGGTCCAGTATTGCGAGACCGTGAAGTCCACCTTGATGGCGCCGAAGGCCGAGGTGTACTCCATCACGTCGTAGACGAGGCCGATCTGCACCACCGCCGAGGCATACATGCCAAGACCGAAGAAGGTGATGTTGCCGAGCGAGTTGTAGCCCATCTGCCCGCCGGTCATGTCCCAGGTGACGGCCATCAGGACCATCAGCCACATCACCGCCATCTGGCTGGTGATCGAGGGGACGAGCCAGGGGCCTATGATGCCGACGGCGATCAGAAAGGCGTAGATCTTGAGATCGAGACTGCGCGCACTCATCGGACCACCTGCCGCAAACGGTAGAGCTGGAAGAGACGCACCATCAAGACGCCGACGAGAAGTGCGACGACAGCGGCGATGGCGAACTCGGCCCCGAACACGAAGCCGGCATAGTTCTCCCAGACGCCGAGGCCGAAGCCGGCGATGATCACGCCCGGCAGGTTACCGAGCCCGGCCGCCGTCACGATGATGAAGGAGCGGATCGAGTGCACCAGGCCGTAATAGGGCTGAATGTTCCAGATCATCGCGACCAGCACCCCCGCCGAACCGCAGATCGCGGCGTTCAGGGCGTAGGTGAAAGCATAGACCCGGTCGGTGTTAATGCCGAGCACCCGGGCGGCGCGCGGATCCTGGGCGGTCGCACGGATCGCCTGCCCCATCCTCGAATTGCGCATGAAGAGGATGATGCCGATCGCGAGCACCGCGGCGAGGCCGAGGCTGACGATGCGGATCACCGGGATGGCGAGATCGCCGAGAATGAGGGTCCCGAACCCAGCTTCGGCGATCCGGACTTCGGGGCCGAAGACCAGGTTCAGCGACTGCTGGATCAAGAGGCTGAGACCGAAGGTCGCGAGCAGCGAGGTGAACATGTCGCGGTCGACCACGCGTTTGATGATCACCAGATAGATCACCCAGCCGAAGCAGAACATGAAAGCGAAAGCCACCGGCAGCGCCACGATCGGATGGATGTCCCAGAGCGTCGCCTGGTAGGCGAGATAGCCGCCGAGAATGACCAGTTCGCCCTGCGCCAGGTTCTTGACGTTCATCACGCCCCAGACCAGCGCCAGTCCGTAGGCCGCGAGCACGAATATGCCCCCGATCAGCAGTCCCTGGATCAACAGGTCGACCGCGAAGATCGGTGCCTCAAAAAGAATGGAGATATTGTCGAGCATGGAAGCGCTCAGCCTTTCTTGCCAGGTTCAGGCCGCCGGAGCGGCACCCGCAGAGAGAAGGAAACGCGGTGGAAGGGGATGCCTTCCACCGCGTTCAAGAGGTCATACGCTCAGTATTTCGGCTGACGCGGATGCTGGACTTTCGACGAAGCCCATTTCGTCGGCGCAACAACCAGATATTCGCCGCCCTGAATCTGGCGCAGCACCATCGGCTTGGCGATGTTGTTGCCTTCCGGGGCGAACTTGATCCGGCCGTAGAATGTTTCCATGTCCGTGTCGGCGATCGCATCGCGCAGAGACTCGGTATCGAAGCTGTTGGCCCGCTCGAACGCGTCCTTCCAGACCTGCAGGGCCGCGGAGGCCTGGGCGGCCTGGTACGGAACTGTCTTGTAGCTCGGATAGGTCTTCTTGAAGAGCGCGTCATACTCGGCGGCCGTGCCGAACAGATCGTCCTTGTAGGACAGGGTCTCGGACCACTGGGTCGGGCAGAGGATGCCTTCCATCGGGCCGGCACCGAAATTCTCGGTGATCTTGGCCGACTCGCAGTGCGTCATGGCGATCATCGGCACGTCGAGCTTCATTTCGCTGATCTGACGGCCCGCGGTAACCGCACCCTTGGCATGGCCGGAAATCACCAGCAGGTCCGGCTTCAGCGCCTTCACCTTGGTCAGGGTCGAGGTCATGTCGGCGAGATCGCGCGGCAGCTTGTCGTCGATGACGATCTTCATGCCGTGCTTTTTCGCGTCCTCGACCACGCCCGCGCGGACATCGAGCGAAAACGGATCGTTCTCGAACGCCATCGCGACCTTGACGTCCGACGCCTTCTTGCCGTTGGCCTCGGCCAGCTCGGCGGCAAGCGCGATCGCACTCGCGAGATACTGCTCGGAGGTCGAGAGCACCGCGAACATGTAGCGATAGCCCTGGGTGAAGAGCGACCGGGAGGCGCCTTCCGCCTCGATCATCGGGATCTTGTACTTTTCGGTGACCGGCGCGATCGCCTTGGTCAGCCCGGAGCTGTACGGGCCAAGCATATATTTGATGCCGTCCTGATTGATCAGGCGTTCGGCGAGCTGGGCGCCGCGGGCGGGGGTCGATTCATCGTCATAATAGGCGATCTTGAGCTTGTAGCTCTTGCCCCCGACCTTGACGCCGCCGTTCTTGTTGATCATGTCGGCGGCGAGCTCGTACCCGTTCTGGGTGTCGATGCCGTTGGTCGAATATTTGCCGGTCAGCGACATCGCCGCGCCGAGCGTGATGGTATCGCCTTCGACCTTCGCGTCGGCGGGCGCCGCGGCGAGACCGAACGAGGCGGTCAGAGCGGCCGCAACGGTAGCGGCACGCATATCCATTCTCAGGAAACGCATCTCAATTCCTCCCTTGTCAGTCAGGGAGACCGCAGGCCCATGCCCGAACCGCATTTTTTGTTTTTTTGGCGGCGCGCTCTCCCTGTCCGGAAAAACGTTAGAAAATCCGCCGGGTCAGCGCCAGCCCTTTTTCCAAAAGGCGCGATTGCGAAGAGCTCGATCACTCAAGTTTGAATCCTTGATCGCGTAAGTATTTGGCGAGCTGGGTGCGTTCCGGTTTGGAAACTTGCCGCGCTTTATCTTCCGACCATCCGTAATCTTGCGCCAGCCCGTATTCACCAACCAATCTCTGCTTCTCATCCGGAATACGGTAGCGCGCGCTGCGTCTTGCATCATAGCCGTCGATCTCGGCTTCCAACCCGCTGTCGTCATAGCGGTCGGTATGAACCAACACGCGGGGCGGCAAACGGAGGCTGACATGTCCGGCACCCGCCGGCCAGCCGAGGCAGAATCCGCAAAGCGGAAAGACGTGATCCGGCAGCTCCAGCAGCTCCGAGACGGTCTCGATATGGTTGCGCACGACGCTGATCGGGCAGCAGCCGAGCCCGACGGCCTCCGCCGCCCGGATGAAGTTCATCAGCACCAGCCCGGCATCGACCGCGGCATTGAGGACGGAGTCCAGGTGATCGTTGCCGAAGGGTTTGCCGCGCAGTTCGGAAACACGCCGGATGCGCCGGTTGTCGCCCAGGAAAACCAGGAAGACCGGGGCCTCGGCGATCCATGGCATTTCCGGCATCAGCGCCTCGATCGTCCTGCGCTTCTCCGGGTCCCGGACAATGACGATTCCCGACTGCTGCAGGTCCGACTTGGCCGGCGCGGAAAAGGCTGCCGAAAGCAGAACTTCGAGCAGATCGTCTGCCACGGGATCGGGCTTGAACCGCCGGTGCGAGCGGTGCGAGAGGATGTTCGCCAGTTCCCCCTCCGCCGGCATATCGGCTCCGGCCCCGGTTTTCAGTCCGAAACGGTCTTCAATCAGATCGGCGAGCGATTTCATCGTTCTAATGTCCCTGAAGCTTTGCCGTAGCGAGAGTAGGCGCGGCGCACCGCGGTCCGCAACCACCAGCGCTGCAACCGCTGGTGTCGCCCGGGAAGGTTCACAGGGCACGAGCCGCGGGTTGACTCAACCGGCACTTTGATGACGAATTCACTCTGGCGTGCATAAAGTCACATTGCACGCAGGGAGAAACAAGGTGTCGAATCAGCCGGATTTCGAGAAACGAAACCGCGTTTCCATTCTGCAGCGCCTGGGCATGCAGGAACTTGAAAAATTTCAAGTTTCCGAAAGTCTGCCCGCTATCTCCGATGCCTCTGACAACGGCTCGCCGGAAGATTCCTGCCCCGATCATCCGCTGGGCCAGGATCTTTTCTATGTGTTGTGGAACGCCAACCGAACATAATGCCACGACGGTCGGAGCGAACGCTTTTCCGACCTAACTACAGGTTGTTTTGACGGCGGAACGACATTGCAGAATTTCCTGATCGAGGGCGGCACCGTCGTCACCATGGACGGCGAGCGCCGCGTTATCGACCGCGGCGCCGTGCATGTGCAAAACGGACGCATCGCCGCTGTCGGTGAAAGCGGGATGCGGGCCGACGGCGCGGAACGGATCAATGCCACAGGCATGCTCGTCCTGCCCGGCCTGATCGACGCCCATGCCCATGCCGGCCATGCCCTGGTCAAGACGCTCGCGAGCGATGACGGCCAAGGCTGGTTCGACGCCTGCAGACATCTCTACACACGCGGTTCGGACGCCGAATTCTGGCGCGCCGACGCCGCGCTCTTCGCATTAGAGCGGATCCGCGCCGGGGTCACCACCGGTGTGTCCATGCTCGGCGGCGGCGACAGCATCAGCCGGACCGACGACCCACGCCATGCCGACGCCCATTGCGGTGCGATCGGGGAGGCCGGCACCCGCGCCGTCGTCGCGGTCGGCTGCAACCGGCCGCCCTTTCCCTGGCTATACAAGGATTGGGACGGCAGCGGCACGGATGAAGAGATCTCCTTCGAGCGCCAGCTTGAGGTCAGCCGGGAAATCGCCCGAAAATGGAACGGCGCCGCCGAAGGGCGGCTTTCGGTCGCCCTGACCTATCCGGTCAGCCACGAGGGCGCCGCGCTGCCCGACGGCGTGACGCCGGGCCTTGTCACCGACCACGCCCGCCAGGTCCGCGCCCTTTCGCGCGACCTCGGGCTGCGCTTCACCCAGGACGGCCACCGCGAGGGCAGCATCGCCTATGCCCACCGGGAGCAGGGCATTCTCGGGCCGGACGCCTATCTCTCCCACTGCACCAACCTGACGGAAGCGGATATCGCCGCCCTTCGCGAAAGCGGAGCCAGCGTCGTGCACAATCCCTCCGCCATCGCCTCGGTGCGCGGCCGCTGTCCGGCGCCGGAGCTTATCGATCTCGGCGTCACCGTCGCCCTCGGCTCGGACGCGCCCGCGCCGGATCGTTCCGGCGACATGTTCCGTCACATGCAGCAGGCGATGCATTACCACCGCCGTCATTTCCGCGACGACCAGATCCTGCCGCCGGGCAAGGCGCTGGAAATGATCACCATCGACGCGGCGAAGGCGATCGGCATGGAGGCCGAGATCGGCTCGCTCGAGCCGGGCAAGAAGGCCGACATCGTGCTGCTCGATCTCAGGAAGCCGCATCTGGTTCCGGCGAACATGCCTCTGCACCGGGCAATCTATTTCGCCAACGCCGCCGATATCGACACCACCATCGTCGACGGCCGCATCCTGATGCGCGGTCGAAAGGTGCTGAGCCTCGACGAGGACGCGGTGCTGGACGCCGCAGACGCGGCCATCGCGAAAGCGCTGGAGCGCACCGGCTTGCAGCATCTTCTGGAAGCCCGGCCCGGCTTCTGGGGCCAAAGTCGCTATAGCTAGCCGCTACAGCTAGCCTCTGCCAGCGAACCGGACTTTTTCCACGCCCGCCCCTTTCCGCCGTCCCGAATAGGCGCCACACTCGCTTTCGAGAAAAAGGAGTGGTGGCATGCAAGACACCGCCGATACGGAGGAAATGCTGGAGGTCGAAATCTGGCGCGGGGCCGAGGAGGGCGCGCTCCGGACCTATCGTGTGCCTCGCCAGGCAAGCCAGACCGTGCTGGACGTGGTGACCTGGGTGCAGCGGAACGCCGAGCCCGCGCTCGCCTACCGTTTCGCCTGCCGGGTCGGGATGTGCGGCTCCTGCGCTATGCAGGTGAACGGCAGGCCACGCTGGACCTGCCGGACCCATGTGGCGAAGGTCGCCGAGGGCGGAAGGCTCCGGATCGAACCGCTCGCCAACCTGCCGAAGATCAAGGATCTCGCGACCGACATGGCGCCCTTCTTCGAGAAATGGGCGGACGCCCGCGGACGGCACGAACCGACGCGGACAAGGCACGAGCCGATGGCGCCGGTCTCTCCGGAAAGCCCGGCGCGCGCCGCGGCCAATGCCGGGATCGAATGCATCAATTGCGCGGTCTGCTACGCCGCCTGCGACGTCGTCGGCTGGGACGAGAGCTATCTCGGTCCCGCCGCCCTCAACCGGGCCTGGACGCTCGCCAATGACGAGCGCGACGCAGACAAGTCTAGTGTGCTGCGCGCGGTCTCGAAGAGCGGCGGCTGCCACAGCTGTCACAGCCACGGAAGCTGCGTCGAGCATTGCCCGGTCGGGATCAATCCGACCGCCGGGATCGCCGGACTGAAGCGCATGACCCTCGCCGCGCTGATGCGGGGAGAGCTCTGATGCTGGAGGCGCGGCTCTATCTCCTGCAGCGGGCAAGCGCGATGCTGCTCGCGCCGCTGGTGCTGGTGCATCTCGGACTCATCCTCTACGCCATCGAGGGCGGGCTCTCGGCGGGCGAGATCCTCGGCCGCACCAAGGGCAGCCTCTTCTGGGCCGGTTTCTACGGCCTCTTCGTCCTCGCCGCGGCGCTGCATGCGCCGATTGGCCTGCGCAATGTCCTGCGCGAATGGACGGGATGGAAAGGCCGCTCCCTCGATCTCGCAACCAGCGCCTTCGCATTGCTGCTGCTGGGACTCGGGCTTCGCGCCGTCTGGGCGGTGACGGCATGATCCGGGCATCGCGCAATCACCCCGGCTGGTGGGCGGCGCTCGGGCACCGGCTCTCCGGTCTTGCCCTCGCGCTCTTCCTGCCGGCGCATTTCCTCGTGCTCGGCCTCGCGCTCGACGGCGATGCGGCGCTCGACGGCATGCTCGCCTGGACCGACCGGCCGCTGGTCAAGATTGCGGAATGGGGCCTCGTCATGCTGCTCACCCTGCATCTCGGCTTCGGGCTGCGGGTTCTGGCGCTGGAGTTCCTGCCTTGGCGCGACCCGCTGAAAATCCTCATCTCCCTCGGCGCCGGTGCCTCGCTCGCCGCCGGTCTCCTGTTCTGGATCATGGTCTCATGAGCCGCGACATCGAAACCCTGCGCACCGACATCCTGATCATCGGCTCCGGCGGCGCCGGGCTGATGGCGGCCCTGCACGCGCTGCAGGCCGACCCGGAGCTCGACGTCACCATCGCGGTGAAGGGCCTGATCGGCAAATGCGGCTGCACCCGCATGGTGCAGGGTGGCTACAACGTTGCGCTCGCGCCGGGAGACAGCGTCGAACGGCATTTCATGGACACCATCGTCGGCGGCAAGTGGCTGCCGCGCCAGGATCTTGCCTGGAAGCTGGTGGAGAAGGCGGTCGAACGGATCCACGAGCTGGAGAACGAGCTCGGCTGTTTCTTCGATCGCAACCCGGACGGCTCGCTGCACCAGAAGGCCTTCGCCGGGCAGAGCTTCGACCGCACCGTGCACAAGGGCGACCTCACCGGCATCGAAATCGTCAACCGGCTGATGGAGCAGGTCTGGGCCCGCGGCGTGAACAAGCTGGAAGAGCACCGCGCCATCGAGCTGGTTCCGGCGCGCGACGGCAGCGGCATCGCCGGCGTGTTGCTGATCGACATGCGGACCGGCGGATACCGTTATGTCGAGGCCAAGGCCGTACTGCTCGCGAGCGGCGGCGGGCCGACCATGTATCTTTATCACACGCCCTCCGGCGACAAGGCCTGCGACGGCATGGGCATGGCGCTCCGCCGGGGGCTGCCGCTGCGCGACATGGAGATGGTGCAGTTCCACCCGACCGGCCTGCTTGCCGGGACCGACACGCGGATGACCGGCACGGTGCTGGAGGAAGGGCTGCGCGGCGCCGGCGGCTATCTCCTCAACGGCGACGGCGAGCGTTTCATGGCCCGCTACCATGCGCACGGCGAGCGGGCGACGCGCGACATTGTCAGCCGCGCGATCTATGCCGAGATGCGCGACGGACGGACGACACCGAACGGCGGGGTCTATATCGAGATGGCGCATCTCGGGCCGGAGAACGTGGCGAAACGCTTCAAGGGCATGGTGGAGCGCTGCGCCGATTGCGGCTTCGACCTCGCGGGCGGTCGCGTCGAGGTGGTGCCGACGGCGCATTACATGATGGGCGGCGTCGAGTTCGAGCTCGATTGCGCGACCGCGCTGCCCGGCCTCTTCGCCGCGGGCGAGGATTGCGGCGGGGTGCACGGCGCCAACCGGCTCGGCGGCAACGGGGTCGCCAACTCCACCGTCTTCGGCGGCGTCGCGGGCGAGAGCATGGCGGCTTTCGTGCACGCGGGCGCAAGCTGGAAGGATGCGGATCCGAACGCGATCGAGGCCGGGCTCGACCGTGCCGAACGGCCCTTTGCCGCGAACGGCGGGGATCTCTCCCATCTCCGCGAGCGGCTCTGGAGGCTGATGTGGGACAAGGTCGGTATCCTGCGTGACCGGGAGGGGCTTTCCGACGCCATGACCGGTCTCGGCGATCTCCGCGCGGAACTGCACGAAACCGGGCTCGCCGACGGCGACCGCAGCTTCAACCTCACCTGGCACGACTGGATGAACCTTGAGAGCCAGATCGACATCAGCGCGGTCATCGCGTCGGCGGCGCTCGCCCGTGAGGACAGCCGCGGCGCACATTACCGCGAGGACTTCCCGGACACCGGATCGCTGGAGGAGACCCGCTTCACGCGCGTCACCCAGTCCGACGCCGGGCTGACGCTGGAAATGGTGCCGGTCGAGTTCTCGATCATCGCGCCCGGCCAGTCGCTGATCGACGACGAGGCGGGGGCGCCACCCACCGCAGCCGAGTAAGCGCGGCAAGGTGCCTCATTGGGGGAGGCGGCGTGACACAGTAAAGGTGATTGGGACCGCCCCTGCTCCGATGGAGGGCAAGAGACGTGAAATTTCATCCCGAACGGGATCTGCTGACGCTGGAACTGCACGCCCGCCCGATCCGGCCGGCGAAAGCGCCCCTGCGCATCAGCCACCTCGCCTTCGGCACCGGCGAGCACGGCGGCGAAGAGGATTTCCGGGATCTGGTCGCGCTCTGCCGCAAGTACGGCAAGGCCGAACCCTCGGCGGAGATGAAGCATTTCACCGCCAATCTCGGCCCCTTCACGGTGAAATGGGAGCGCCATACCGAATTCTCGACCTACACCTTCCTGCGCTCCGAGAGCTTCGACGCGCCCTTCGAGGAGACCGTCTTCAACCTTCTGCCCGCCGAGTGGAAGGAGGCCAAATTCGGCGACGTCCTGGTCGCCGTGCATCTCGCCGTCTCCGACGGTGTGGATGCGCCGCTCGACGCCAACCGGCTCTCGCGCTGGTTCGACGGCAACGAGGTCTTCGCCAATCTGATGGAGAAGGAGCGGGTCGAGATCTACGGCGACCTGCGCACCCATGACGACGGCTTCGACCGGATGTATCTGCGCGCCGGCGACCTCGGGCCCGAACTGCTCGGCCAGACCGTGCAGCGGGTGCTGGAGCTTGCGACCTACTGGCGGCTCGCCCTGCTTTCCCTGCCGATCGCCCGCGCCTCCAGCCCGAAGCTGGAGCGGATCGAACGCGGTCTCGCGAAGATCGCCGCCGAGCTGGCCGAGGCCGACCCCGAACGCTCGGACGAGAGCCTGCTCGACCCGCTGGCCCAGCTCTCGGCCGAGCTCGAGACCATCATCGCGGATTCGAGCTATCGCTACCGCGCCAGCACGGCCTATTTCGAGATCGTCGAGAGCCGGTTGCGCCAGCTCGGCGCGATCAGCTTCAACGGATATATCCACCTCTTCGACTATCTGATGCGCCGGATCGACCCGGCGCTCCGCACCTGCTGGTCGGTGCAGAGCCGCCAGGAGGCGATCTCGAAACGCGCCTCCCGGCTTTCCAGCCTGCTGCGCACCGGGATCGAGGTGAAGGTCGAGCGGCAGAACCGCGACCTGCTCGACAGCATGAACCGCCGCGCCGCCCAGTCGCTCGCGATCCAGCGCACGGTCGAGGGGCTCTCGGTGGTGGCGATCAGCTATTACGCGGTCAGCCTGCTGAAATACCTGCTCGAAGGCATGGTGAAGGCGAAGCTGGTCTCTGTCGATCCGACCGTCGCTTCGGCCGCCCTGTTGCCGGTGCTCGTCGTCGCGCTCTGGTTCTTCCTGCACCGGCTCACGCGCCGCGCGCTGAAGAAGCCGGACGGGAAATAGCGCTTCCGCGCCCCTCCCGGCACGGCTCCGTTTCCGGATCTCCCCTTCCCCACCGCTCCGGAAAGCAGCTAGGCTTCTCCCCAGCCAGGCCTCGTGCATCAGGGAGGAGCGCCGGTGATCGCAAAAGAAGCAGTCGAACAGGCTGCCTACGAGATCATGTTCAAGGCCGGGATCGACATTCCGGACGATTATCTCGCGGGCATAAAGAAAATGGCCTCCGCCGAAGATGGAGATCTCTCCGCCTTCGTGCTCGAGGCCATGCTGGAGAATTACGAGGCAGCGAAGGAAGACCGCCGCCCGATGTGCGCCGATACCGGCGTGCCGCGCTACTACGTGAAGGCGGGCAACGAGGCGAAGCTGGAGGGCGGCTTCATCGCGCTGGAAGAGGCGCTCCGGAGCGCCACCGCCCGCGCCACCCACGACATTCCGCTCCGCCCGAACCGGGTCCATCCGCTCTGGCGTACCGACCACAACAACAATGTCGGCATCAACGCGCCCGAGATCGAATACAGCTTCGAGCCGGACGCCGACTGGGTCGACATCACCACGGTGCACAAGGGCGGCCTCTTCGGCACCGACTACCGGATGCTCTTCCCCGGCGACGGGATCGACGGCATCAAGCGCTTCTTCCTCGACGGCATGATCGCCTTCGGCAAGCGCGGTCTCGCCTGCCAGCCGGCGATCGTCGGCGTCGGGCTCGGCGGCTCCAAGGATACCTGCATGGTGCTCGGCAAGCAGGCCGCGTGCCTCCGCACCGTCGGCGACCGCAACCCGGACCCGAAGATCGCCGAACTGGAGCTGGAGCTGCAGGAACTCGGCAACAGCATCGGCATGGGCGCGATGGGCTTCGTCGGCAAGAGCATGGTGGTCGATTGCCATATCGAGGTCGGCTACACCCATACCGGCGGCATGCCGATGAGCCTGCACGCCTTCTGCCTCTCCTCGCGCCGCGCGACCGTGCGCCTGCATGCCGACGGGCGGGCCGAGTTCCGCACCGACCCGAACTGGTTCACCCCCTATATGCGACGGGAGACGGTCTCATGGGAAATGCCCGCGAGCGCAAAACGGTCCGCCTGAAGACCCCGGTCACGGACGCGGATCTGGCCACGCTCGAACTCGGCGACGTGGTCTATCTCGACGGACTGATCTATACGGCGCGCGAGGGCGTCTACAAGAAGGTGCTCGAGAATGGCGAGGCCCCGCCCGCCCCTTTCGCGGAGATCGGCAACGTCAATTTCCACTGCTCCCCCGCCGCAGCGCAGCAGGAGGACGGCAGCCTGAAGGTCAGCGCCGTCACCGCCACCGCCAGCTTCCGTTTCTCGAAATGGATGAAGGACTGGTTCGCCGCCTCCGGCGCGAAGCTCATCGTCGGCAAGGGCGGCATGTCGGAGGAGGATTACCGGACCCTCTTCGTGCCCGCCGGCGCGGTCTATCTCACCACCGTCGGCTACGGCACCGGCGCGCTCCTGGGACGCGGGATCAAGAACGTGAGGGCGGCGCACTGGCTCGACGAGCTCGGCATCGCCCAGGCGATGTGGGTGCTCGAGGTGGAGAAGTTCGGCCCCCTGCTGGTCGAGAGCGATCTCGCCGGCAACTCGCTCTTCGAGCGCAACAACCGCGAGATCAATGCCGGGATCGAGAAGCTCTACGAGGGGCTGAAGAAACCGTCGCTGCAGAGGTACGGGGAGACGGATGATCGGGAGCAGGAGTTGATTTAGGTGAAATATATCAGCTCTTAATTTCCAAGCGAAGCTTAGGTAACTCGAGCATCAATTCGCGACCGATCAACATATCGACGCAACCTAGGCCGCTTGCACCTACATCATGTGACGAAGCAAATATATCATCATGAACGTTGTAATGTACGTCGATCAGACGTACATTATGTAGCAACGCGACGTACAAGATCGCTTGTAGATGAGGTAGTGGAGAAAGCGAAATGGGTACCGCAAAGCTGGATGAGGGTTCAGTGGCGCATAAGGAGGTCAAATCTGCAAGATTAACAATCCGAACAACATCGACAACTAATGACGTCATCGACAGAGCTGCAAGGTTGCAGGGCGTCGATAAATCCGCATTCGTAGTGAGTGCCGCTTATGATCGCGCCAGAGAAGTGATCTCCGATCATGAGCAAACAGTAATGTCGGAAAAGGGTTATGCGCAATTTCTAGCGATGCTAGACCGCCCCGCAGAACCCATACCGGCGCTCGTTGAGGCTATGAAACGTTATGGCAGACAATTCAACGGCGAATGATACCGGCAACGCCGAATCTAACGAGCCTTACGTAAAGCCGCTCGATCATCGGAAACATGATCGAGCGGCTTTCTCGTCTGGGATTCGAAGCATTGACAACTACTTAAAGTTGACCGCCAAAAAGCACGACCTCAATGATCACGCAAAGATTTTTGTTGTTACTGAGCCAGACTCAGAAAAAGTAATTGGTTTCTACGCGTTAAGCTCTCACTCAGTTTCTCAAAAAATCGTACCTATTGGGATCGCGCGGAACGCTCCCAATCATGGCAACATACCATGTGTCTTCCTTTCGATGATTGGCGTAGACAAAGCCCATCAGGGGAAAGGTATTGGAACAGGTCTCCTCATTGATGCAATGAATCGAGTGGCACGCCGTTCAGCCGACGTCGGTACAGCCGCTATCGTGTTAGATGTTCTAGTCGACGCCCAAGATGACGAAGAAACGATCCGTCGAAGGTTGAACTTCTACCAAAATATGGGCTTTGAGCCGACCTTAGATGACCCGAAACGACTTATGATAAGCATTAAAGCCGTACGGGCCTCGCTCGCAGCAGCGGGCCTAATCTAACGTCTCTGCGAATCAATATCGAAAACATGGCGGACAGAGAGTGGCGGCACGAAACGCTTTAACCATCTCCAGTCTGACATGCTATTCTATGCTATGGTTCTTGATCTCAAGCAGCGCGGCGTGCTCCGCAACATGCTGGCGGCCCTGGCCGTCGCGGCGATCGTCCTCGGGGCGTCCGTGCTCTGGCCGCCGTCTGTCTTCGCCGCCCCCGCAGATCTCGCGCTCCGGCTCGCCCTGACGCTGAAATGGGATGCGCTCGTCCTACTCTGCCTGATCGCCACCATCGGCAATCTGGCGCGGCACCGCTTCTTCACGCCGGCCGATATCGACGGCAGCGGGCGGACCTCCGGGACCGGGCGGGCGCACATGCTGCAGGCGCTGTTGCAGAACACGCTGGAGCAGTCTGTGATCGCGGTGATCGCGCATCTGGTCTGGACCGCCGCGACGCCCACCGCCTGGCATGGTGCGGTGCCGGCGGCGGTGCTGATATTCGTCGCCGGGCGGGTGCTGTTCGTCGCGGGCTACAAGGGCGGCGCGCCGGCGCGGGCCTTCGGCTTCGCGCTCACCTTCTACCCGACCGTGCTGCTCACCCTCGGCGCCCTTGCCTGCCTGCTCCGGAGCGCCGCAAGCGGCGTCTGACACAGCGAGTTACGGGAACACGTCTCTCAATGCGGAACACGCCCCGCAACCGTCATCCCGACGCAAGTCGGGATCCACTGGCGACGGGTGGGACGCATCGAAGAGTGGATCCCGGATCGGAGTCCGGGATGACGATGTTGAGGAGCATTGAGAAACGGGAGCGGAAAGCGTCCGCTGCACCCTTCCGGCTTTCGCGGGTCCGGCGAAGCTTCGCTCAGTCGCGGCTCAGTCCTGCACGGCTTTCACCGGCGTGCGCGGCATCGGATCGAGCTCACCGGAGAGCACCTTCGCCTCCATACCCGGCCGGTCGTCCTTCAGTCTCTTCAGCACGCCCTTGCGGGCGAACGGCCGCGCGTCGTATTTGCCGCTCCAGAGAATGATGTCGAACAGGACCGGGGCCAGATCGCGGCCCTTGTCCGTCAGGTGATAGAGATAGCTGCGGCCGCTGTCCGGGTCGCGTGACTTCTCGACGATCCCCTGGGCCTCGAGCTGCTTCAGGCGGGCGGCGAGGATGTTGGTCGAGATCCCCTCGCCTCCTTCGAGGAAGTCCCCGTAGGTCTTCTTTCCGTGCAGCATCATGTCGCGGATGATCAGCAGGCTCCAGCGATCCCCGAAAATATCGAGACCGAAGGCGACCGGACATCCGCTCGTGCGGAGCTTGTTCGTGTTTTCCATGGGTCCAATCTAGGAAAATAACTTGCAAAAAACAAGTTATCTGCCTATCTGAATTTCACTTGCAAAAGACAAGTTATTTTCTTCGCCGCAGCAACGGGAGTGCCCGACATGGACGACCGATCATCCAGTCCGGAACATATCGAGACGACGTTCGAACAGCGCCTCAGGGTCCGGGGCGCGTCGGCGGCAGGGGCGCTCGACATGCTCCGGTCCCTCCGCTCCCGGCCTCCGGCAGCGCTGTCCCCCGACCATGTCGACGGGTGGCGGGACCCGATGGGAAAGGATTTGAAGAGACACGGTTTATAACCCGTCATCCCGACGGACGTCAGGATCCACTGGCTACGGGAGTGACACGCCGGAGAGTGGATCCCGGATCGGGGTCCGGGATGACGATTGTAGAGAGCGTGAGCTCAGCCGTCCCCTACAGTCCCTCCAGCATCTCCGCGACGTCGACCACCCGGCCCTCCTTTGCCGCCGTCTTCACCGCGAGCAGCACGGCGAGCGTCCGGGCGCCGTCCTCGGCGTCGATGACCGGCGGCTCGGCGCCATCGATCACCTTCAGGAAATGCGCGAGCTGGTTCTCGTAGGTCCGGCTGCCGTCGAGCGGCAGGGTCTCGCGGACGAGGTCGTTCTGCCAGTCGCCGCCGCCGGGCCCGTGGTGCCAGTGTTCCATCGTCGGCACCTCGAGCGCTCCGTCGCGGCCGCCGATGAAGAGGTAGTTTTCCGGCTGGTGCGGGAAGTAGAGCGCCTGGCCCGAGGCGCGCTCCCAGCTGTAGGGCGAGGCGACGGCGTCGCTGATGGTGAAGCCGCCGAGCACGCCGCTCTCGAACTCGAAGGAAACGCTCGCCGTATCCTCCACGGCGAGGCCGCGCACCGCGTTAGAGGTGAAGGCGCTGACCCGGCTTATCTCGCCGAGAATGAAGCGCATGCAGTCGATATCATGGATCAGGTTGATGAGCAGCGTGCCGCCGCCCTCCTGGCGCCGCCAGGCGACGTCGAAATAGCTCTCCGGCTTGTCGACCCACCACATGCCGCTCACCGTCACGATGCGGCCGAGCCTGCCGCTCGCCACGGTCTCGCGGGCCAGCCCGATATCGGGGCTGTGGCGCCGGTGATGGCCGACGAGAACGGGAATGCCGGCGGCCTTGCTCGCCCGCGCCAGTTCGAACGCGTCCGCGAGCGTCGCCGCGACCGGCTTCTCCATCAGGCTCGGGATACCGCGCTCGATACAGGCGAGGCCGGCGGATTTGTGCAGGCCGGTTGGCAGGGCGACGATTGCACCGTCCGGCCCGGTCGCATCCAGCATGGTCTCCAGATCGGGGAAATGCGGAGTGCCGAGGCTTGCCGCATAGGCCGGCGCCGCCGGGTCCGGGTCGGCGATGCCCGCCAGTGCGACGTCCGGATGGGCCGCGATCAGCTTGCAGTGCTCCCGCCCGATGACGCCGGCTCCCGCAACCGCGATCCTGTATTTCGCCATTTCATCCTCCCCCGCATGGCCTTGTTCCGGCCGCTTCGCCAAGAGAGTGGGGGATTAGAGGACCGCCGTCCATGCCCGTCCCCCGATGAGGGGAGGCGTGAGGGCGTGACCGGGATCTTCAGAATAGTAAAAGGGCCATGCGACGCGCGGACGACGCATGGCCCGAAAATATGACTCTCGTGAAAATTTGCTTCTGAGAATGTGTTCGCAGCAAATTCGCGCTGCTCCTCTCAAATACAAGCCGTTCCTTCTGTCGGCGCCGCCAAATCCAGCTGGCGAGGGACATTAGAGGCGAGGAGCGTTATTTGCGCGTTACAGACCCGTTAGGCAGCCATTAATATATTGAAAAATAAAGAAAATGTGAGTGGTGCGCGGCCGAGAATCCGTCCTCTGGCGACGTCCGTTGATCTGTTGCGATACATATTCCGGAAAGAATCGCCCCGGCCGGTCCTACACTGTGGTGACAGAACGGGACCAAGCGGCAGGTCCGGCAGCCGAAAAGCGTAAGCCCGCAATCCATATCCCTGTCGTCATCCCGTCGAAGGACGGGCCCCAGGGACGACGCGCACGGCCCTTCGATCTTCTGGGCCCCGGCCTGCGCCGGGGTGACGACCGGAATGCGGGAGATAACTCTCGGAGAAAGCGGTTCCGCGCTTCGCAGGCACCGCCTCGAGGCGGTGGTAGCGAGGGAGCAAAAACCTGGCCGGGAAAAGGTGAGCTATCCTGCTCACCCTTTCCCGATCGTGTGTCAGCCCTGCAGGGCCTTGTCCCAGATGGTCTTGCGCCACGGCATGACGGTCACGGTCTCGAACACGCCGTTGAGGGCGAAGGGATCGTTCTTCGCGAAATCCTCGGCCACCGCGCGGTCCTCGGTATCGAGGATCAGCAGGCTGCCGTCCATGCTCTCGTCCGCGCCGCCGAGGGTGGCGCCGCCGCAGAGGATCAGGTCCATCTTCGACTTCAGATACTCGACATGGGCCGGACGGTGTTCCATCCGCTTCTCGAGGGCGCCGGGCTTGTCGCGGGCAATGATGGCGTAAGGCATTCGAAGCGCCTCCCTCCCGGTCCCGGAACAAACGGCCGGCCCCCGTCGTTTACGGGCCGAGCGTATCGCCGACCCAGCATACCTCTCCGCCATAGGTCGTGAGGCATGCCGTTACCTCCGCGGCGGTGTCCGGTCCTCGCCGGACATATTGCGGCGCCCCCGTGTCCATCCGATAGAGCCGCATTCCCGTCACCGTCATCTCCTGGCCGAAGACGGTCGTCGCCGGACAGACCGGCAGCTCCATGCTGTTCCCCCAGCAGTCCCTGTCGTTCGGAGGACTTTCAACATGGGTGCTCGGGCTCAAGGGACTTTCGATCTCGGCCCCACCATTCAGCTGGGCGACGCAGCTGTAAGCATAGGTGTGCGCGTTCCCCTCTCTTCCGCAGTACCAGTAATGTCCTGCACCGGCCCATATCGGGCCGGCCGTCGGCGCGTTCGGAAGTATCCCGAGCCGGGCGATTTCCTGAACCAGATATGCCTGAACGCCGCTCTGCAGGTTCGCCTCCAGATTCGGATTGGCCGTCGCGACGGAGTCGGGGATGAGGTCCCAGATCGGCTCCACACTGGTCCTGGCGATAACCGGGTTCGTGCGGACTTCCGTTTTCCAGGCCGCGTATTCCGCCTCGTGCTCGGTCTGATCGCCCGGAAAGGGAAGTGCCTGCGATCCGCCCAGCGTCATATACCGATGCGAGACGCTCTCCTGGAATTGCTGGGACATGGTGCGTTCCGAACTGTCCACCTGGCTCGAACCGCTGACGGAGAAATACTGAGCCTGCGCCTGGGCCTCGATCTGGGAGGAGCTTTTCCCTTTCGCGTAGCTGGCCTCGATATCCAGTTCCGCCGCGAGGACGCCGCCGAGCCATAGCGACTTGTAGAAATGCGTTCCGTAATCTTCGATGAAGTCGATGTAATCGCTCTCGTTGCCTTCGTAGACCGCCGGTAAGGCCTGCATATCCTCGAGAAATTCCGGGTCGAGCGTCGGATTGTCCTCCAGCGTCAGATTGTAGACGGTGACCCGCTCCAGCGTGCTGGTCACCGTTTTTCCTTCGCAATCGAGAGACGTGCGAACGTCGTTCAGCGCGACAGAGCCGCTGACCCACGGGGACTCAACCCCGACATATGTGGACAGCTGTTTGGCGGCATAATATTCGCCATACGACGTATAGCTGCTCGAGGTGAGGATATCGGCCTGGTCTCCCGGGGCCGTGTCGGTCACCGTCACCCCCTCCGGGACCAGATAAGTGTTGTAGCTTGTCGAGAACGAACAGCCGGGACATGTCGTCGAGCTTGGCCAGGTCAGGGTAACGAGTGACGGAAGGGGCGGTCTTCCGGTGCCCTGATTGTTGATGACGTCAACAGGCGTCGAGTAAACCGCGTTGTAGCCGGTCCCCAGGATCTTGTTTCCCGGCAGACACTGCTCCGAGGTACCATTGCAGTTCAATTCGATCGCCGGAACGAAGTGAACCGCGCTGCTCGATTTCCTGACCTCGCCCGGGTTCAGTGCAGCGCTGCATCCAGCGGTCGTGACCTGTGCCGAGACGACAGACGGCGCTGCCATCAGCGCCCCTGCAATCACGTTCAATAATACCCTTCTCATTTTCCGATCACCCCAATCCATGACTTTGAAAAAGCCCTTCGGGCGCGTGTCCCGAGCAGGGGGATACTTTAATACGACGACGCCGATGCAACCACGCGCCACGAACCGGAACGTTTTTCTATTTTAAAATGTATCGTGAATAGAGGCGAACCAACGCGCTGCCCCCACCCAGGGTCGCGTGCGGGCACCGCGCCGGTTGAAATACCGACATATGCAGAACGCGCAAGCGGACGGCCCGGCACAATCCGGAAACGGAAAAAGAAAGGGCAATTCGCGCGGATTTTACCTCCCAGCCGCCATCCCGCCGAAATTTGCTGGGATGACGACCTGAACGGGAGATGGGATTGAAGGGCTTCGTTAGCCCTGCAGGGCCTTGTCCCAGATGGTCTTGCGCCACGGCATGACGGTCACGGTCTCGAACACGCCGTTGAGGGCGAAGGGATCGTTCTTCGCGAAATCCTCGGCCACCGCGCGGTCCTCGGTATCGAGGATCAGCAGGCTGCCGTCCATGCTCTCGTCCGCGCCGCCGAGGGTGGCGCCGCCGCAGAGGATCAGGTCCATCTTCGACTTCAGATACTCGACATGGGCCGGACGGTGTTCCATCCGCTTGTCCAGAGCGCCGGGCTTGTCGCGGGCAATGATGGCGTAAGGCATTCGAAGCTCCTCTAAGTGCTGGTTGTGCCGGCGGCCCGCGGCGCGCCGTTTCCGTTTCCGTTTCAGTTGATGTTCTCGATGCGGAACGGGTGGGCGGGATAGGTGCCCATGATCTTCACCGCGCCTTGCGGACAGAAGAAGCGCAGTTCCTCGAGCGCCAGCTTCAGCGGCGTCTCCTCCGGATGGCCCTCGGCATCGACATAAAACTGGGCGGCCGTGAACTTGCCGTCGATCAGGTAGGATTCGAGCTTGGTCAGGTTGACGCCGTTGGTGGCAAAGCCGCCGAGCGCCTTGTAGAGCGAAGCCGGCACGCTGCGCACTCGGAAGATAATGGTGGTTACGCAGCGGCCGTTATTGGCCGGCGGCACCACACCCTCGCGAGCCATGATGAGGAAGCGGGTGGTATTGTGCTCCGCGTCCTCGACGCCCTCGCGCAGGATGTCGAGCCCATACAGTTCGGCGGCGAGCCGCGGCCCGATTGCGGCGACCGACTTGTCGCCCTTTTCCGAGATATAGCGGGCGGCACCGGCGGTGTCGGAATGCTGCACCGGCTTGGCGCCGAGTTCGGCCATCAGCTTGCGCGACTGGGCAAGCGCATGGACATGGGAGCGGATCTCCCGGATGTCCTCGAGCTTCGTGCCCGGAACGCCCAGCAGCATCGCGTTGATGCGCTGGAAATGCTCGCCGATGATATGGAGTCCCGATTCCGGCAGCAGATGATGGATGTCGGCGACCCGTCCGGCGACGGAATTCTCCACCGGCACCATGGCGCAGAGTGCCTCGCCGGCCTTCACCGCCTCCAGCATGTCCTCAAAGCTCTGGCAGGGCATCGGCTCCAAGTCGGGGCGGACGGCCTGGCAGGCCATGTGGGAATTTGCGCCGGGTTCGCCCTGGAAGGCGATCTTCTGTTTCTGCTCGGTCACGGGACTGCTTTCAAACTCAGGGTTTTTCGAGGATTTTCCGGGCCTTCTCAAGGTCCGCCGGAGTATCGACACCGAGCGGAACCGTGTCAACGCGGGCGACGTCGATGCGCATGCCGGCTTCGAGCGGGCGAAGCTGCTCCAGCTTCTCGCGCTTCTCCAGCGCCGAGGGCGGCAGGGCGACGAAACGCTCCAGCGCCGCGCGGCGATAGGCATAGAGGCCGATGAAATGGAACAGCTCGCCCGGCCCATAAGGTACCGTCGCGCGGCTGAAATAGAGCGCGCGGCCGCGGCTGCCGTCCGCCTCCCAGGCGACGACGGGTTTGGTCACGCTCGGATTGGTGACGTCGTCCTCGTCGACGATTGGCGCCGCCGGCGCGCCGATATCGACCTCGGCCCGATCGAGCATCGCGAGGGCCGCCTGCGGCACCGCCGGGTCGAGCACCGGCAGGTCGCCCTGGATATTGACGATGGCGTCGTGCTGTCCCCCGGGATCGAGCTTCAGCAGAGCCTCCCAGATCCGGTCGGAGCCGGAGGGATGGTTCGGGTCCGTCAGCACCGCCTCTCCGCCGGCCGCGATCACCGCGTCGGCGATCTCCTGCTCGGCGCAGGCGACGGCGACGCGGCCGAGCTTCGCCTCCTCGGCGCGGCGGATCACATGGACAATCATCGGCTCGCCGGCGATCAGTGCCAGCGGCTTGTTCGGCAGCCGCTCCGACTTCATGCGTGCCGGAATCAGCACGATCGGATTGCTGGGTTTCGCACTCGCCGCCATCGCGGTCAGCCCTCCCGGACCCTGGAATTCATGCGCGCGGCGCGGCGAAATGTCGCGCATCGCTCCCCCTGCTCGATAGGGCAAGCCCATGTCCGGACTTGCGTCTTAAGGGGCGGAACCTTATAGGAAACTGTTCCGTGCCTGTCGCCTCCGATTTTGCGGCGCGGCCGGAGTGTGAGATAAGCTGGTCCGCGCGTTGCCCGAAGAGGCGGCGCGACGGCGGGAAACAAAGGCGGGACGAGGGTTCGGCATGTCATCTTCTCTGGAATTCAACAAGATCGCCGCGGGCGTTCTCTGCGGCGGCCTGCTTCTGATGGGCGTCGGCAAGCTCGCGGGCGTGCTGGTCCATCCGCACGATCTCGAAGAGAATGCCTATCCGATCGAAGTGACCGGCGGCGAAGCCACCGCTTCCGCCGAGCCGGCGGGCCCGGCACCGATCGAGCCGATCCTCGGCATGCTCGCCAGCGCCGACCCGGCCGCTGGCGAAAAGACCGCGAAAAAGTGCGCCGCGTGCCACAGCTTCGACAAGGGCGGCCCGAACAAGGTCGGCCCGAACCTTTGGAACGTCGTGAACGCCGACAAGGGCCACCTTGCCGATTTCGCCTATTCCGACGCGATCAAGTCCTCGGGCGAGACCCCGAACTGGACCTACACGTCGCTCAACAAGTTCCTGAAGAAGCCGAAGGACTATGCGCCGGGCACGAAGATGAACTTCGCCGGCATCAAGAAAGCGGAAGACCGGGCCGACCTCGTCGCCTATCTCCGTTCCCTCGCCGACAGCCCGGCGCCGCTGCCGACCGCGGATGAAGTGCAGGCGGTCGAGGATGCCTACAAAGCGGCCACCGGCGGCTGATCCTATTCGAGACTTTTGACGAGAAGCCGGGCACCGCGTTGCCCGGCTTTTTCTTTTGCGGAGTTTGATCCTCATGTCCCGGCCTTCCACCACCGAGCTCGCGGCCTTCGCCGCATCTCTCGCCGATGCCGCACGCGGCGTAATCCGCCGCTATCACAATTTCGGCGTCAATATCGAGGCGAAGGCGGACGAGAGTCCGGTGACCATCGCCGACCGGACGGCCGAGAAGGTGATGCGCGCCCTGATCGAGGAGCGCTATCCGGAGCACGGTATCGCCGGCGAGGAGTTCGGCAAGGTCCGGGAGGACGCGGAATTCGTCTGGTCGCTCGACCCGATCGACGGCACCAAGGCCTTCATCACCGGCAGCCCGCGCTTCGGCACCCTGATCGGGCTCGTCGAGAATGGCTCGCCGGCGCTCGGCGTGATCGACATGCCGGTGCTGAACGAACGCTGGATCGGCGGCAAGGGCTACATCACCCGGATGAACGGCTCACCGGTGACGGTACGTCCGTGCGAGAGCCTCTCCGGTGCCATCCTCGCCGCCACTTCTCCCAGCATGTTCGACGGGGTCGAGGAGATCTATGCCGAGATGCGCGCCGCGACCCGCTACCAGGTGTTCGGCGGCGACTGTCACAATTTCGCGACGCTCGCGAGCGGCCATGTCGATCTCTGCGTCGAGGCCGGGCTGCAGGATTACGATTTCCTCGCCGTGGTCCCGGTAATCGAGGCCGCCGGCGGGATCATCACCGACTGGAAGGGCGAGCGCCCGGCGCCCGGCTCGACCAACCGGATTCTCGCCTCCGGCGACAAGCGCGTGCACGAGGCCGCACTCGAGATCCTCTCGAAGGCCTGACCCCGCTCCGCTCCATCGCGGTCGTCAGGCCCCCTGCAGCGCCGCGATCTTGCGCTGCAGATAAGCCGAGAACCAGCCGGCATAGCGCGCCTGGAGCTCCGGCATCCTCCAGTCCCGACCGGTCACTGTCCTGCGGCAGTTTTCCGCACCGCATCTGCACTCCATCTTCCAGTCGTCGTCGTCGCCGGTGGCGTAGTCGAAAGCCAGCTCCTCTCCGGCGGCGATATCGCGCATGGCATGAAACGCGATCTGACCGACCATGCCGACATTGGGATCGCAGGAATGGTTCAGATACATCATGCCCGAATCCCGATCTTCGGGCCTGTCCGGTCCGATGAACAGATGATCGTCGATCTGGATCTCCGCGGGTCCGAGAGTTTTCGCCAGGTCGTCACGCCGCTCCCGGTTGAAGACATGCCCGCCTTTGACGATCAGGAGATCGCCCACAGCGATCGGCCGGACCGCGCGCAAACCGGTGCCCTCAATCTCGCTTGCATACTTTTCGACACTGTCTGAGAACCACACGAACATGCTGACCTGCCTTCGGAAGGGGCGGAACGTTAGACGAAAATCGTGACGTTTTTATTGCGGATTGAGACATCCCCCCCGGCCTATCGGCCGGGATGACGACCTTCAGGTGAGGGCTGGTCCCGTCCCGTGCCCTCGTGTTACGACCAAACTCCCGCCTCGAACACATTCCCGGAGCCCCCATGCCCGCCATCCTTTTCCGCTCCACCTCCGACACCGCCACCGGCTGGGAGAAGTCCCTGAAGGAGCGGATCCCCGATCTCGATTTCCGCGCCTGGCCGGACGTGGGGAACCCGGAGGACGTCGAGTTCGTGCTGGCCTGGAAGATGCCTCCGGGCGCGCTGAAGCAGTTCCCGAACCTCAAATGCGTCTGCTCCCTCGGCCAGGGCGTCGACCACATCTTCGCCGATCCGGAACTGCCGGAGGGCATCAAGATCATGCGGCTGGTCGATCCCTGGATGGCGCAGGCGATGAGCGAGTGGGTTCTGCTGCACGTGCTGCGCTATCACCGTCAGGCGCCGGAATACGAGGAACTGCGCAAGACCAAGACCTGGACCGCCCTGCCGGCGCCGGACACGGCAAGCCGCAGGGTCGGCATTCTCGGGCTCGGCGCGCTCGGCGCGGACGCGGCGGCGAAGATCGCAGCGCTCGGTTTCGAGACTGCCGGCTGGAGCCGCAGCGAGAAGATCATTCCGGGCGTGACGAGTTATTTCGGCGCCGACCAGCTCATTCCGTTCATGCAACGGACCGAGATTCTCTGCTGCCTGCTGCCGCTGACGCCGGAGACCGAGGGTGTGATCAACGCCGAGACCCTAGCGGCGATGCCGGAGGGCAGCTTCGTGATCAATTCCGGCCGCGGCGGCCATGTGGTCGAGGAAGACCTGCTGGCGGCGCTCGACAGCGGCCATATCGCCCATGCCGCGCTCGACGTCTTCCGCCGGGAGCCGCTGCCTCAGGACAGCCCGTTCTGGGAGCATCCGAAGGTCGATCTCTGGCCCCATGTCTCGGCCCAGACCAACCCGCTCAGCGGCGCCGACCAGGTCGCGGATGCGATCCGGAAAGTGTTCCGCGGCGAGGCGCCGAACAACATGGTCGATCCGAAACAGAAGTATTGAGAAAAGAGTCCGGCGCGGTCAGTCGGCGGCGTCGGACTGCTCGAAGCGGGTGCCCCTGGAAGCACCGACCACGAGATCGCCGAACTCGGTCAGGAAGACGGAGCCCTTCACGGTGCGCTGGACCAGCACGCTGCGGCGGTCGCTCTCGTCCGCCTTGCGGCGCACGAAGCCGTATTCGCCGAGCCGGTCGAGGGCGCGGGTGATGGCCGGCTTGGAGACGTTCAGCGTCGCCGCGAGACCGCGCACCGTGTGCGGCGGGTTCTCGATATAGACCGTCAGCAGCACGGCGAGCTGACGCGCGGTCAGGTCCGGCGTGTCGCGCCGGACGCTTTCAACCAGGGCCTTGCGCCAAATGCTGAGAGCTTGGATCGAATCGACGGCCATTTCGCTTCCGGCAACGCTGTATTTGTTTCGAAGTCGATTTGACTATACAGGTCGTTTCCGTATCGCGCAATGTTCGATCCTGACGGATCGTTCGTTTATCGTGCGCATTAACTATAACGTTTACGCAACATTCTATAAAATGCACGGACACCCATAGCCTCGCCGCCTTCCGGTCGTCCCGGTTTCGATTTGAGATTCCAGGCCATCAGGTCGACATGCGCCCAGTGCGTCTCGGCCGAAATGAAATGCTCGAGGAACAGGGCCGCGGTGATCGCGCCGGCATAGGGGCCGGAGCCGGTGCTGGAGAGATCCGCGTTCGGAGAAATCAGCATCGATTTGTAGGGCTTGTGCAGCGGCAGGCGCCAGAGCGGATCGTCCTCGGCAAGCCCGGCCTCGAGCAGATCTTCCGCAAGTTTATCGTCGTTGCTGAAGAGCGCCGGCAGATCGGTGCCGAGCGCGACCCGCGCGGCACCGGTGAGCGTCGAGAAGTCCAGGATCATCTCCGGCGCCTCGCTGTCCGCCTCGGTCAGCGCGTCCGCGAGCACCAGCCGGCCCTCGGCATCGGTATTGCCGACCTCGACGGTCAGACCCTTGCGCGAGGAGAGAATGTCCATCGGGCGGAAGGCGTTGCCGGAAACGGCGTTCTCCACCGCCGGCACGAGCACGCGGAGCCGCACGGGCAGTTTCGCGTCCATCACCAGCTTGGCCAGCGCCAGCGCCTGGGCCGAGCCGCCCATGTCCTTCTTCATCATCAGCATCGCCGAGGCCGGCTTCAGGTCGAGCCCGCCGCTGTCGAAGATCACGCCCTTGCCGACGATGGTCACCTTCGGATGGCTCTTCTTGCCCCAGCGGAGATCGATCAGTCGCGGCGCCCGGTCGGCGGCGCGGCCGACCGCGTGGATCATCGGGAAGTTCTCGGCAAGCAGCGCCTCGCCCTCGATGACGGAGCATTTCGCCTTGTAACTCTTCGCCAGATCCTCGGCCGCCGATGCCAGTTCCGCCGGGCCGAGATCGTTAGCCGGGCGGTTGATCAGGTCGCGGGCGAGCGCGGTCGCCTCGGCCAGCCGCTTCACCTCGTCCTGATCGGCCCCTTCCGGCCAGACCAGTTCCGCCTTGAAAACGGTCTTCTCCTTGAACTTGTCGAAGCTGTAATGGGCGAGGGCCCAGCCCGTCGCCGCCCGGGTCGCGGCCTCGGGCGCGAGCGCAGCGTCGAGATAGTAGCGTCCCTTCGGCAGCAGTGCCGGGAGCGGCGCGAGGTCCCAGAGCCCGCCGCCCGGCGCCGCGCTCTCGGCAACGCCGAAGAGCACACGTTCGAGGCCGCCATCGTCGCCGGGCACGAAGCAGACCGCGCCCGCATCCGCCTTGAAGCCCGAATCGCGCACCCAGCGCGCCGCCCGTGTCTCCGCGCCTTTCAGCCAACCCGGCAAGGTGGCGGCGCTGACCGGGGTCAGCGGGACGGATTTCGGCGTGGCCTTGGCAACGAATCGGAATGGCATCGGAGGAGCTCCAGAGAGGATCAATCGCCATCCGTTCTAGCCCGCGCTCCGGGCCCGCTTCAAGCGCGGCAGAGCGGGCGGCTCCGGCATTCTGCCGACCGGACCGGAATGACAGAGGTTGCGCACCACGCCGCTGGCGGTTCAAATGGCCCCGGCAGGGCTCAGAGGGAACAAAGAAAATGGCGCCATACAGCCTTATTATCGGGAACAAGAACTATTCGTCCTGGTCTATGCGGCCGTGGCTGATGATGAAGGCGACCGGCATCGAGTTCGAGGAAACCGTGATCGCGCTCGACACGTCCAACACGCGGCAGGAGATCCTGCGCCATTCGCCGACGGGCAAGGTTCCCGTTCTGAAGGACGGCGAGCTGACGGTCTGGGACAGCCT
This sequence comes from Nisaea sediminum, assembly GCF_014904705.1. NCBI lineage: Bacteria > Pseudomonadati > Pseudomonadota > Alphaproteobacteria > Rhodospirillales > Thalassobaculaceae > Nisaea > Nisaea sediminum. Next base: position 919,153 of record NZ_JACZCQ010000006.1, on the reverse strand, counting down.
CTCGATCGGCGAGTATCTGAACGAGAAGCACCCGGAAGCGGGCCTCTGGCCGGACGACCCGATCGCCCGCGCCCGCGCGCGCTCGGTCTCGGCGGAGATGCATTCGGGCTTCACGGCGCTGCGCCAGAACATGCCGATGAACGTCCGCTCCAGCTTTCCCGGCCTGGGCCGCGGCCCCGGCGTGCAGGAAGACATCAACCGGATCACCGCGATCTGGCGCAATCACCGGCGCCGGGTGACCGATCCGGCAGACGGCCCCTACCTTTTCGGTCGTTTCACCATCGCCGACGCGATGTTCGCGCCGGTGGTCTCGCGCTTCCGCACCTATGCGGTGGAGCTCGCCGACGAGGCGGCGGCCTATGCCGATGCGATCTGGGAGAACGCAGCGGTCAAGGCCTGGGTAGACGACGCCAAGAAAGAGCCGATGGTGATCGATCGGCACGAATTCTGATCAATCGCCGAGCCCCCGCTCGATCCGGGGGTAGTAGAGCGTCAGTGTGACGGCGCGGATCAGCAGAAACAGGCTGTAGCCGGCCCAAAGTCCGTGATTGCCGAAGGCGGCGACGAGCGGCGTCGCGGCGGCGACAAACAGGATCAGGCAGAAGATCATGCTGTTCCGCATTTCCGGGCCGCGGGTCGCGCCTATGAAGATTCCGTCGAGCTGGAAGGACCAGACAGCCATGATCGGGAAGGCCGCCACCCAGGGGAGGTAGATCCGCGCGGTCTCTCGCACGCCCTCGATGCTGGTGATCAGATCGATTATCGGCCCGCCGGCAAACCAGAAAACCGCCGCGATCAGCAGGGCGAGAACCACCGCGCCCCTGGTGGTGGCGATCACAGCGCCTCTCAGCCGGCTCTTCGAGCGGCGGCCGATCGCCTCGCCGACCAGCGCTTCAGCCGCATGGGCGTAACCGTCAAGCCCATAGTCGGCAAAACTCCTGAAGACGCCGAAAACCGCATTTGCCGCCAGCACCGTATCGCCGAGCTTCGCGCTCTCGTTCATGAAGAAGGCGCTGGCGGTCAGCACCGCCAGGGTGCGCAGAAAGATGTCGCGGTTGACCGCCATCATCGCCTTCAGGCGCCCGGCATCTGCCAGCTCTCGCAGCGTCGGACGCCGGGCGTCCTTCGGAATCAGGCGCCAGACGATCACGGCCCCAACCGCGAGACCCGCATATTGAGCGATCACCGTCGCCAGCGCGACGCCCTCGATGCCCCAGTCCAGAACCAGCACGAAATAGAGATTGAGCACCACATTGGCGGAATTGATCAGCAGCTGCTGCACCAGCCCGGCGCGCATGGCCTGCATACCGAAGAGCCAGCCGAGGATGGAGGAATTGCAGAGCGCGGCCGGCGCCGCCCAGACCCGGATGGCAAAATAGCTGCGTGCCGCCTCCTCCACATCGGCGCTGCCCTCCAACAGGACGAACGCCGTCTCCTCGATCGGCACGGAGAGCAGAATGCAGGCGGCGCCGAAGAGCAGCGCGAGGATCAGAGCCCGGCCGAGCGTCGCGATGATTTCCGTGCCGTCGCCCGCGCCCCTTGCCTGTGCAACGAAGCCGGTGGTTCCCATACGCAGGAAGCCGAAGCCCCAGTAGATATAGTTGAAGAGCAGCGTGCCGAGGGCCACGCCGCCGATATAGAAGGCGGCGTCGAGATGCCCGACCACCGCCGTGTCGACGGCGCCGACCAGCGGGATGGTCAGGTTCGAGAGCACGACCGGCCAGGCCAAGCGCCAGACCCTTCGGTTCATTGTCGGTTCGCTGGGCAAATCTCGGAGCTTTCCCGGAAAGGCGATGGCGCGATGTAGACCGCCCGGACCTTAGAGGCAACCGGCCCCGTCCGGTCGGTAAAAAATCGAACTCCGGAGCGACAGCGATGTGGAGCCCCGGCCGCCCTCAGAAGGAAAGCAGCCCGATCATGGCAACGGCGAGCATCAGCGCGAGGCAGGCCAGACGAAAGAGCGACAGGGTACGGAGGATGTCGCCCGGAGCGGCCTCCGCCCGGCCGTGACCCATCCAGGCATCCTCGACCGTCTCTCCGCCATAGACCCGCGGCCCGGCGAGGCGCAGCCCGAGCGCGCCGGCCGTCGCCGCCTCCGGCCAGCCGGCATTGGGAGAGCGGTGCTTCCCGGCATCCCTCAGGGTCGCCCTGTAGGAGGTGGCCGGATCGGCGTCCGGGAGCGCGAGGGCCGCCGCCCAGAACAGCACCGCCGAGAGCCGCGCCGGGAGATAATTCGCGAAATCGTCGAGCCGCGCCGCGGCCCGGCCGAAATCGAGATAGCGCGCGCTCCGGTGCCCGATCATGCTGTCGGCCGTGTTCAGCGCCTTGTAGGCGAGCAGGCCGGGGAGCCCCGCCAGCAGGTACCAGAAGGCGGGCGCCACCACGCCGTCGGAGAAATTTTCCGCCGCCGTCTCGATCGCCGCCCGGCAGATCCCGGCCTCGTCGAGCCGCTCCGGGTCGCGCCCGACGATCATCGACACGGCCCTGCGCGCTCCGTCGAGCCCGTCCTCTCCGAACCCGATGGCGACGGCGCGGACGTGATCGTAGAGACTGCGCTGGGCGAGAAAGACCGATGCGATCGCCGCTTCCAGAAGCCATCCATAGGGAAGACCCGCGACCGCGCGGTGCAGCAGCCATCCCGTCGCCGCCGCGCCGGTCAGGAGAGCCGCGAGCAGAAGGATGCCGCGGCGGCGCCGCTCGGCGCCAGGCAGAGCGGGATCGTTAAGCCGCGCCTCCCCCCACGCGATGGCCCGGCCGAACAGAACCACCGGGTGCGGCAGCCGGTTCCAGAGGCCCGGCGGATCGCCGACGAGCGCATCGATGAGCAGCGCAATGCAGAGAATGCCACTCGTCCCGGTGAAGAAATCCTCAGCCATTTTTCCGCCTTTGCCGATCGCCTCGCAGGGCCGCGGGCGTGCCGTTCACTGCCACGACTCGGAGCACCAGATACATAGCAATTTATATAAATCCACAGCAAAAATGAGGCCTTCTTGACAAATGACCAACGATTCCACATACTTGCTGATGACAAAAAAGCGGCCCGGTCAGGGCGACCGGGCCGTTGAATTTTGAAGTGAGTTCTCACAAGGAGAATCGGCTAAGGGACTCACCGTCAAATAGTATGCACTTTTCGATTTTAATTTACAATACGTAAACACATTTCGTTTAGTTAGTTGGACCGCCTATTCATTTACGTTTGAAAGGGCTGAAGATGAAACGGCGATATTTCACCCGCAGGAGGCACGCCATCAAGGCGAACCTTCTCTGGATCAGAACCACGAGCTGGATCGCGGCACCGTGTCTCGCGATGTGGCTTGGCTACAGAGTGGTTTCGCAAGGAACCCTGGACGTGATCGCGGTTGCAATCATCGCGGTCCTGGCCGCCATCTACCTCGTTTCCGTGCTTCGCGTCCGAGGTCTCTCGGGCGAGTGGACCTTCTTCTGAGGCCCGCGCGCCTCATCCCCCCTTTACCGATACAGGCAATCCGGCGACGACGAGCGTAACCTCGTCCGCCGCGGCGGCGATGCGCTGGTTCAGCCGCCCCGCATGGTCGCGGAACTGCCGCGCCAGCCTGTTCTCCGGAACGATCCCGAAGCCGACCTCATTCGCCACCAGTACCAGCCTTCCGGGCCGGGCCGAGACAGTGTCCGCCAGCCTCGAGATCTCCGTCTCGACGTCCGAGCCCGCGAGCAGGTGGTTGGTCAGCCAGAGCGTCAGGCAATCGACCAGCAGCACCCTGTCGGGCGCCCCCTCGCGCACGAGCACGCCCGCAAGATCCATGGTCTCCTCGATCGTACGCCAGCCGTCCCCGGCGCGCTCCGCCTTGTGCTGCGCGACGCGCGCGCGCATTTCCGCATCCCGCGCCTCGGCGGTCGCGATATAGATCCGCTCGCCGGATTCGGCGCGGCAAAGCGCTTCGGCATAGCGGCTCTTGCCCGATCTCGCTCCGCCGAGCACCAGCGTCACCCCGGCTCCGTCCTGCGTCATTTCCGCTCCACGATCAATCGCCTGTTCCCGATCACGGCCGGCAGGGTACACTCAGCCGAACCTGAAGCCCAAGCGGCCGGCAATGCGAACGGGAGCACGAGATGCCACAAGACGATCTGACCATGAGCGCGCAACTGCTCCTGGAGTCGGTCGAAGAGGAGAACACCGACCTGCACGAGGCCTGGGAGCAGCTTCAGCGCATCCTCAACACCATGCGGGCCGAGGGCCTGCAGCCGCCGGAAGACCTCCTGAAACTCGAGGAGCGGATGCAGGCGGATTTCGCGGCCGGCAATCCCGAGAGCTGAGGCGCGCTAGCGCACCATCCCGGCGGCCCGTGCCCTGGGATCGCCGACGGCGGCCATCGTCCCGTCGTCATTGACGCCGACGGCCTGCACCGAGGCCAGCATCGGATCGCGGCCAGGGCTGAGCGTCAGACCAAGACCGCGCGCATCTGCGAGCGGGCGCACCGTCTCCTCGAGCTCCGCATCCGCCAGCATGGACTCGGTCTCGGCATGGACCCGGGCCCGGCCCACCGCCTCCGGCAGCGCATCGCCCAGCACCAGCCGGTTGAACAGCACCTGCATGATCGAGGTCGGAATGCGGGTCGCTCCCGAAGCGCCGATCGCCATGCGGATCTTCCCGTCCCGGAACATCAGGCTCGGCATCATGCTGGAGACCGGGCGCTTGCCGGGGACCACCTCGTTCGGATTGCCCGGCCAGGGGCTGAACAGCATCATCTGGTTGTTCAGCAGGATGCCGGTGCCCGGAAGCACGACACCGGAATGGTTGTTGTTCGAATAGGTGATGCAGGCCGCGTTGCCGTCCCTGTCCACCACCGCAAGGCTCGTGGTCTCGCTGGACTCGCCCGGCGCCGCCTTCAGGAAGGCCGGGTCGCCGAAGCTCGCCGCCCGCTTCCGGAACATTGCCAGCATCGCGTCGGCGAGTTGTCCGTAATGCGCGCCGTCGACAACCGTCTCGCCCTCGAGCGCGGCCAGGCCCGCGAAGACTAGGCTGCCGGAGGACGGCGGCGGCATGGTCGCGACGTCATATCCCTTGAAGCGGGCCGTCGCGGGCGCGCGCCAGATCGCTTCATACCCCCTCAGGTCTGCTTTCGAGAGGAAGCCGTCATGCGCCTCCATCTCCGCGATCAGCCGGTCGCCGAGTTCGCCCTCGTAGAAGACCTCGGGTCCCTCTTTCGCGATCAGGCGCAGAGAGGCCCCGTATTCCGGGTTCGCCATCTCGTCGCCGGCGCGGTAGAGGCTGCCGTCGGCCTTCAGCAGCAGCTTGCGCGTCGCCTCGGTCAGATTGAGCAGCTTCTCCGTGCGCGCCATGCGCAGCGCCGCCTTGTGACCGACCCGGAAGCCGCCCTCCGCAAGCGCGATGGCCGGCGCCAGAACGTCCTGCATCGCCAGCTTTCCGAATTTCGCCTGCGCCGCGCCGAGGCCGCGCACCGAGCCCGGCACCGCGACCGAGCGGTGGCCGCGCTCGTTCTCGCGCCCCTTCACCCGGATCACGTATTGCATGGCGGCATCCATCGAGGCGTAGAGTTCGTATTTCGCCGCTGCGGGGCAGGTGCCGAGGAAGTCGATGCTTTCCGTCCGCCCGCTCGCCGCGTCATGCAGGATCATGAAGCCGCCCGCTCCGATCCCGCTGTCGAGCGGTTCCACCGTGCCCATCACATAGGCCGCCGCGACCGCGGCATCGATGGCGTTGCCGCCCGCCTCGAGGGTATCGAGCGCCGCGCGGGTCGCGTCCGCATTGCCGGTGGCGGCCGCGCCGACCTCCGGTTTACCCTGCTGCCAGGTGGAGAGAATCGGTTCCGGCTCGGCCATGGGACTGTCTTTCCTGAATTGGGCGAAGGCGGGAGTTTGGCGCCTCGAAACCGCGATGTACATACGCAATCCGGGAAGGATTGTTCCCGTGGGGTCCCGCCAGTCGTGCCCACAGGGAGCCTTGTCCGGCGCCCTCGACCGGGCTATGTCGGACACGGTCGCCCGAGGCGGCCTCTCGCCTTCCGGAACCCGAAAGAGACAATCCGTGACGAAGCCGCTGAAACTGCTCCTGACCCAGCCGAAAGACAGCCCGCGCTACAATCTGCTGAAGAAACATCTGACGACCGACTGGGACATCGTCACCTGGGCGAAGGATGACGGCGAGGAGGCGTTCCGCGAGCGGGTCAAGGATGCCGAGGTCATCGTCGGCGGCGGCGTGCCGGAGCTGCCCAAGGGCATTCCGCTGAAACTGTTCCAGATCCCCTTCACCGGCTACGACTGGATCACGCCGGAAGAGGTCCCGAGCGGGGCCGTCTTCTGCAACACCTTCGAGCACGAGACCACGATCGCCGAGCATGTGCTGGCGGGCATGCTGGAATTCCAGCTCGGCCTGATGCGCGAGACCCATCCGATGATGCAGTCCCAGTCCTACAACGGGCGCGACATCTCCAAGGGCCCGATGCATCGCGAAATGCGCGGCCATACCGTCGGGATCGTCGGCTACGGCCATATCGGCCGCGAGGTCGCGAAGCGCTGCAAGGCCTTCGACATGAAGGTCATGGCACTCTCCCGCACCAAACGGGAAGAGCCGGGCCTGGTCGACTGGTACGGCACTACGGACGAGCTCGACGCGCTGCTGCAGGAAAGCGATTTCGTCGTCGTCACCGCGCCGCTCTCCGAGGAGACGCGCGGCATGATCGACCGCGATGCCTTCAACCGGATGAAGCCCGACGCGGTGATCTGCAATGTCGGCCGCGGCCCGGTTATCGACGAGGCAGCGCTCTACGAGGCGCTTTCGACCAAGCGGATCCGCGGCGGGATCATCGACGTCTGGTACGTCTATCCCTCCAAGAAGGATCCGAACCCCTGGCCGTCCAAGTTCCCGTTCCAGAAGCTCGACAACATCATCATGTCGCCGCACAACTCCGCCTGGAGCAACGAGATGAGCGACCGCCGCTGGGCTTTCGTCGCCGCCAATCTCGACCGCTTCGCGCGCGGCGAGGAGCTGGAGAATTTCTGCTTCGAGGGCACCCGGCAAGGGTGAACCGATCCGGCTTTCCAATCCCGAAAAAGGTTGTCATCCCGGCGCAGGCCGGGACCCAGAGGATCGAAGGGTCTCGCGCGGCCTCCCTGTGTCCCGGCCTGCGCCGGGATGACAGCTGAGGAAAGGCTAATCGCAATTTTCGAGGAGAAAGTTGGGCTCAATCCTCGAAACAAGGTTGCACGCGGGAAGTTTACCGCCTCATTCTTCCTGCGATGTCTATCCGCAGTTGGCTTTACGCACTTGCACTTGGGGTATGCCTGATCTCTGGGACACTATGCGCCCAAGAGAAAGATCTGTCCGCCGGTCCAGGCTCACAGGTAGAAGAGCAGCCCAGCGGAAAAGCTGATGGGCATCAGCCCCCAGCCGAGTCCTCTTCTCTCCCCGTTAGGATCATTCAGAGCGAGGAAGAAGCGGAGCACGAGGCCGCAGGCCTGAGGGCCCAAGAGCGTTCGGCTGCTGCAGCCGAGATATCTGCTGTAGCCACTAACCGGCAGATAGTACCTGCATACCTCCAAGCGTTCTTTGCTCTCATAGGCACCATTGGCCTGCTCTATGCCCTGAAATTAAACCGCGACGCTAACAAGTCCGCGCTCAGAGCCGCCCAGGCTGCTGAAGATGGGTTGGAAACCATGAGGGAGCAAACCAGCGCTAGCCTTGCCCCCAAAGACGTCCAATTCACCTTCAAGAGCAAGCGCCCGCATATGAATCTGAGGATGCTCAACACCAGAAACACCGGCACGCTCGAAACCCGTCACCTTGCTTGGATATATTTTAGCGGTGAAGTCTCGTGTCCGAATGATGAAACCATCAGATCCGCAGAAAACTGTACTCCCGCCTACTACTTCGCCGGCGCCCCGGACGAACAAGGCTGGAAGTTCAACTTCTCCGATAACCTCATCCCAAGCAACAAGTGGGATACTGCCGTTAGGTATACCGTGCATGTTTCTCTGCACGCTATTTTTCGCGATATTTATGGCCGCACTCGCCAGCAGCACTTCGTTTTCAATTGCTCCGGCAAAGCCATCCTGAAGACAGCCTCCACCCCAATTAAAATGCGCCCCGTACACGGGTGGAGCGGCGCATGCCAAGACGAGAAGACAGAGACAGAAAAGGTGTTTAATGCACTGTCGGCGCTCTAGGTGCTTTTGATATCTATTTTCGCGCAGGCCGGGGCCCAGAGGATCGAAGGGTGTCGCGTGGCCTCCCTGGGTCCCGGCCTCCGCCGGGATGACGGTTGAGGGAGGGTTGCACGTATCCGCACCCCCGAACGCAAAACGGCCGGGCACAGGGGCCCGGCCGGATCGCTTCGGCGGAGGCAGGGGTCTCCGCTCAGAATTCGATGGTCATGCCGACGAGCGCGGCAGTGCCTTTGTTCTCGGTGCCGGTCTCGTCCTTGAACTTGCTGTGGAACAGCGTGCCGATCAGGCTGACGCCCGGGCCGACCTCGTAATTCGCCGACAGCATCACCGTGTCGTTCTTGCTCTCGCCCGCGACCGCGACCTGGTCCTCGAACTCGCCCTTGTAATAGGAAAGACTGACGGTCACCGGATCGAGGGCATAGGAGACGCCGATATCGAAGCCCTCGCCGTCGAGTGAGGTCGCCGTATCGGTCCCCTGCGCGCCGTTGCCGTCGGTCTTCGCATAGGACCCGCCGAGGGTGAAGCCGGCATGGCTGACCTCGAAACCGAGGCTGTAGCCCTCGGCGTCGCTGGCGCTGGAGTTCGGCGCGGAGGCGGTCATGAACCCGGCGGCGAGCGCGACCGACGTATCCTCGCCGAAGTCGCGGACATAGTTCACGCCGAGCGCGATGCCGTCGTGATAGATGTCCTCGCCCGGCTGGGCGTTGTTGTCGCGCTCGAATTCCGGCGTGTAGGAGATGCCGAGCTGCAGGTCCATGAAGCGCGGCGTGTAATAGCTGAGCTTCGTCCCCTTGTCCTCGCCGAGGAAGAGGTAGGTGGACTTGAAGGCCGAGTCGGAATCGCCGCCGGTCGGATTGTCGATCCAGTCGTCGATATCGGCGTCGTTGATGCCGAGCCCGACATCCGGCGCCGCGTAATGCATCTGGGCGGCGGCATTGTCCCGCTTGCCGAGTTCCAGACGGCCGAACTTCGCCTCCGTCCAGGCGTAGCTGTCCTTGATCTGCTCGCCATTGTCCGAATTGCCGTTCATGACCACTTCGACGCCGACCTGCAGGCCGGAATCGAGCGTGAGATCGCCGGCGAAGCCGATTTCCGTGTCCGACTTGACGTCGAACCCGGTGGTGTCGGTCGCGGCACCGTTGTCATCATTGTTCGCATAGCCGAAATACTGGGTCATGTACCCTTCGACACCGACAGAAAGCTTTTCCGCGGCTTCCGCCGACGGGACAAGGGCGACGGCGAGCGCGCCCGCAGCGAACAGCACAGAGCTGCGCGTCATAATCGAGTTCACGTGGATATTCCCCCGAGAAAACAGGTGAGAGGCGACCCCCAGGCCGCCGATAAGGAATCCATACATGCAAATGCGAATGATTCGCAAGTGCTGTATATATGAATATATGTTATATTATAACATTTCTGTTTGGCAAGCCGCTTAGCGCGCCGACGAGGACTTTGGTCAGGTCGGCCCTCGGCGAGGCATGGCGCTCAACCACGATGACCCGCCGGGTGACGGCGGGATCGCCGAAGGGCAGGACCCGGATCTGCCCCCGGGCCTCCTCGTCGAGCGCATAGGCGGGCACCACCGCCACACCGAGCGCCCGGGTGACCATCTCGATGATGGGTTCGATCGCGTCGAGTTCCATCGCCTCGTCCACCTGAAACGCCCGGTCGCGCAGGGCGTGCTCGATGATCCGTCCGACGCCGGTCCGCCGGTTGAAGCGGATGAAGGGGTGGCGGGTCAGGAGCTCAGCGTCGCTTGTGCCCGGGAAATCCTTTGGCGCGATCACGCAGAGCGGCTCCTCGAAGATCACATGGCCTCTGAGGTCCGGCGGCAGGCGCTCGGGCGCCGTGAGGATCGCCGCGTCCAGCTCTCCGTGCGTAACCCGTCCGAGCAGGCCGGCCGAGAGCCCGCTCTCGATCCGGACCCGCAAGTCCGGATGGTCCCGGTGCAGGCGGGCCAGCGCCGACGGCAGGATCCCCGTGCTGGCGGTCTGGATCACGCCCAGACGCAGGGTTCCGGCGGTCGCCCCGCCGCCGCGCACGATCCGTTTCAGGTCCTCGTACTTGCGAAGAATCTCGCGGGCTTCCGGCACCAGTGCGAGGCCGCGGTCGTTCAGCACCGGCGGCCGGCGCGAGCGGTCGAACAGATCCGCCCCGAACTCTTGCTCCAGATTGCGCATCTGCATGCTGACCGCCGACTGGGCGAGGCCGAGCCGGTCCGCCGCGGCGGCGAAACTCCCGCGGGCGGCGACTTCGAGAAAGATCTGCAGGCGGCGCAGCGACATCGGTCAACTTCTTCAATTTTTCTGACTTTAAATATCAGAACAATGCACTTGCCTGAAGTTATTCCGGCGCCCAGACTTCACGGAACCGTGAGAGGCGCGTGAGCCTCCGCGCCGGAAACCGAGGAAACGCCCCATGCTGTTCGATCTGTCCGCCGACCAGAAGGATCTCCAGGCCCGCGCCCGCGAATTGGCGGCGGAGGTCATCGCCCCGCGCGCCGCCGAAGCGGACCGCAGCGAGCAATATCCCTGGCACAACGTGAAGGACCTGACCGAGGCCGGCTTCATGGGTATGACGGTGCCGAAGGAATATGGCGGCCCCGGCCGCTCCTATCTCGACACCGTGCTGGTGATCGAGGAGATGGCGGCGGCCTGCGGCGTCACCGGGCGCATCGTCGTCGAGGGCAACATGGGCGCGATCTCCGCGATCATGACCTACGGCTCGGACGCGCAAAAGAAGCTCGGCGCCGAACATGTGCTTTCCGGCGACAAGCTCGCCATCTGCATCACCGAACCGGATGCCGGCAGCGCCGCGACACAGATGACGACGCGGGCCGACAAGCGCGGCGACACCTTCATCCTCAACGGCAAGAAACACTGGATCACCGGCGGCGGCGTCTCACGCCTGCACCTGATCTTCGCCCGCGTCTTCGACGAGGACGGCACCGAGCTCGGCATCGGCGGCTTCCTCGCCGACAAGGACACCTCGGACGGCCTGATCATCGGCACCCGCGAGCCGACCATGGGGCTGCGCGGCATTCCGGAGACCGAGGTGATCTTCCAGGACCTGGAAGTCCCCGCCTCCATGGCGCTGCTGCCGCCGAGCGGCTACAAACGCGGCTTCGCCGACCTGATGAGCGCCTATAACGCCCAGCGCGTCGGCGCCGGGACCGTCGCGATGGGGGTCGCCGCCGGCGCCTACCGGCATGCCCTCGCCTTCGCCGGCGAGCGAGAGCAGTTCGGCCGCCCGATCGCCGAATTCCAGGGCCTGCAATGGATGCTCGCCGACATGTCGGTGCAGCTCGAGGCCGCCCGCTCTCTGATTTACCGCGCCGCCGCCAGCGCGGAAGGCCCGAACGGCCCCTTCCCCGATGTGACGCTCGCCGCGCAGGCCAAGATCATGGCCTCGGAAATGGCGATCAAGGTGACCACCGACGCGCTGCAGGTCTTCGGCGCGCGCGGTTATTCCCGCAACTATCCGATGGAACGGATGCAGCGGGACGCACGCATGTTCACGATCGGCGGAGGTACGGCGCAGATCTTGCGCACCGTGGTCGCCTCCCGCATCCTCGAGCGCAAGCTGCCGCAGACCCGCGAGGGCCATCTGCGGCTGGCCGAAAAGGAAAACGCAAGCCGGATCGCCGCCGAATAAGGACCTCAAGGCCGGGCGGGCCGAAAGACAGGAACAGTTTCATGCGTGTTGCCGACGTGATTGCCCGCCGCCTTTACGAGGCGGGGGTCCGCTATGCCTTTGGCGTGCCGGGGGGCGAGGTACTCACCCTGGTGGATGCGCTCGAGCAGGCCGGGATCCGCTTCCTCTTGGCGAAGCACGAGAACGCGGCGGGCTTCATGGCCGAGGGTGTCTGGCACATGACCGGCGCGCCGGGCGTGCTGGTCTGCACTGTCGGGCCGGGCGCGGCCAATGCGGTCAACGTCACCGCCAATGCCGAGCAGGACCGGGTGCCGCTGATCGTGCTCACCGGCTGCGTCGATGCGGGCGAGGCGGTCACCTACAACCACCAGATCTTCGACCACACACGCGTCTTCGGGCCCGTCACCAAGGCGAGCGTTACGGTGCCGAAGGAGAATGCCGACACGCTGATCGATAAGATGGTGCGCCTCGCGCTGGCAGACCGGCCGGGCCCGGTGCATCTCGACCTGCCGATCGCCGTCGCCGCCGCCGAAGTGCCGGAGGCGAAACCGGTGCGCCGCCCGGCCCCGCTGCCCGCCGCGCCCGCGCCGGGCCCGGAGCTCGAGGCCGCCCGCGCCGCGCTGGCAAAGGCGGAACGCCCGCTGATCGTCGCCGGGCTCGATGTGGTGAACCAGAACGCCTCCGAAACGCTGGCGGCCTTCGCGCGGAATTTCGGGGCACCGGTGATCGCCAGCTACAAGGCGAAGGGCGTTTTGCCGGAGGACGATCCGCTCGCCCTCGGCGGCGCCGGCCTCTCGCCGCTCGCCGACAAACACCTGAAACCGGTGATCGAACAGGCCGACTTCATCCTGCTCGCGGGTTACGATCCGATCGAGATGCGCACCGGCTGGCGCAATCTCTGGGATCCGGAGACGCAGACAGTCGTCGAGCTGCTGGCCGCGCCCGAATATTCCTACATGCACAATGCCTCCATGACCTTCCACGCCCATGTCGGCGAAAGCCTGAAGGCGCTCGGAGACGGCGTGGAACCGCGCGCGACCTGGCCGGGAAGCCTGATCGCCGAGACCCGCTCGGCGCTGGCCGGGGCCTTCGGCCAGAACGAGGCCTGGGGCCCGGCGGCGATCACCACGACGGTGCGCGCCAATACCCCGCGCGATGCCGTGCTCACCATCGACAGCGGCGCCCACCGCATTCTCGCCAGCCAGGTCTGGGAGGCGCAGGTACCGCACGCGGTGCTGCAATCGACCGGCCTCTGCACCATGGGCTGCGCCCTGCCGCTCGCCACCGGCGCCGCACTCGCCGCGCCCGGCCGTGCGGTCGTCGCCTTCACCGGCGACGGAGGGCTGGAGATGGTGCTGGGCGAACTGGTGACGCTGCGGGACCTGAAGCTGCCGGTCATCGTCGTCGTCTTCGTCGACGCCTCGCTCGCCCTGATCGAGAAGAAGCAGCGCGAAATGCGCTACGGCAATGCGGGGGTCGACATGGCGGAGACCGACTTCGTCGCCATCTCCGAGGCGCTTGGCGGACGCGGGGTCTGGTGCGAGGACCGGGAGACGCTGGCGGAAGCGGTGAAGGCCGGCCTCGAAGCAGATACGTTCACGCTCTGTGCCTGCCGCATCGACCGGCAGAGCTACGACGGTCGGATCTAGCCTCTGCCGCCAAATCACAAAGAAACCGGTCGTCATCCCGATGAAAATCGGGATCCACGGTCGATCCGGCGGGCAGAGAGTGGATCCCGACTTCCGTCGGGATGACGGTGAAGGTGCGATGGCAGGCCGAGCCCTCTCCCGATTCTGGACGTCATCCCGGCCGCAGAGCCGGGACCTTGTCGAACATCGGATCGATCCTGCCGGAAGTCCGGGATCAAGCCTGGGATGGCGGTTGGATTGAGCAACCAACGAGAACTTCGGACGCGACCATAGGGCGCGTTTATATCATATTTTGCATCTTAAAAGGTCTTCCAGCTTTCGCTATCAATAGTTTGGTAGATTTTTCGCGAGAGCACCCATGTCATTCAAACGATGCCCCAAATGCCAAAAAGAGATTTTCGTCGGCGATAAAGACACATTCATCACGTGCAAGTATTGCGAGACATATTTGACCATCTCTGACGGTGTTCTCTCAGTCCCACCGGACGAAGACGGACCTTTGAAGACAGAGGAATTGGAAGCGATCAAGCGGGCAAGATCAAAAAACGACTGGTCAGATGTCCCTCTCACCACAATTCGTAAGGCCTCAGAAAATATCATCCTGACTACGTCACCTTTCGTAGCCGGTGCCGAAATCGAAAAAGAAATTGAGATCGTGACCGCCGAATGCGTGTTTGGCATGAACGTATTCAAGGATTTTTTTAATGTAGCACGCGATTTTTTCGGCGGACGCAGCCGTACAACCCAACAAACGCTACGCGATGCTCGAAAAGTTGCATTGACGGAACTTCGTCGCGAAGCTTTGCAAGTAGGCGCTCATGCTGTGATAGCGATTGATCTGGATTATCAGGAGATTTCCGGCGGCGCTGGGAAATCCGGCATGATCATGATCGTTGCATCGGGGACCGCTGTTCAGCTCCAACCACGTATGAACGCCTAGTTTCCCCTCACCCGCATTTCGAATAGCCGCAGGAGGTGCAGAGATCGCACCCTTCCTGCTTCATCAGCGAGACCGAGGCGCAGCTCGGGCACTGGTTCGGGATCGGGCCGCCGGCGCGCGGGCCGTCATTGATCGCGATTGCCTTCTTCTTGTCGCCGAAATCCATCTCCAGCGTATCCGGATCCTTCAGGAAGCCGATATCGTGCAGATGCTGCTCGATCACGCCGCCGATGGCCGCGAGCAGGGAAGGCACGTATTTGCCGCCCATCCAGCAGCCGCCGCGCGGGTCGAACACCGCCTTCAACTCCTCGACCACGAAGGAGACGTCGCCGCCGCGCCGGAACACCGCGCTGACCATGCGGGTCAGCGCCACGGTCCAGGCGTAATGCTCCATGTTCTTGGAATTGATGAAGACCTCGAACGGACGGCGGCGGCCGGCCTGGATGACGTCGTTGATGGTGATGTAGATCGCGTGGTCGCTCTCCGGCCACTTGATCTTGTAGGTCTTGCCCGGCAGTTCCTCCGGCCGGTCCAGCGGCTCGGACATGTAAACCACGTGCGGATCGAGCGCCGGGTCCGTCTTCGCAACGGCGGCAGGAGCGGACTCGTTCGTGTTCGCCGGCGCCTTCGCGTCGGTTTTCTTCTTGTCGTCGGAGACGCTCAGCACCGAGCCGGTGATCTCGTTCGGACGGTAGGTCGTGCAGCCCTTGCAGCCCTGCTCGTAGGCCGAGAGATAGACGTCCTTGAAATCCTCGAAGGAGATGTCGACCGGCACGTTGATGGTCTTGGAGATCGAGCTGTCGATATATTTCTGCACCGCCGCCTGCATGGCGACATGGTCCTTCGGCTCCAGCGTCTGGGCGTTGACGAAGGCGTCGGTCAGCTCCGCGTCCTCACCCTTGATGTGCTTGTAGAGCCGGTAGGCATAATCCGAGACCTCCTCGGTCTTGCGGCTGCCGTCGGGCATCAGGACCGTGCGGTCGTAGGAGAAGCTGAAGACCGGCTCGAGGCCCGAGGAGACATTGTCGGCGACGAGCGAAATGGTGCCGGTCGGCGCGATCGAGGTCAGCAGCGCATTGCGGATGCCGTGCTCACGGATCGCGTCCTGCACGTCCGGGTCCAGCTCCTTCACCGATTCGCTCTCGAGATACTTTTCCTTGTCGAAGAGCGGGAACGGTCCCTTCTCCTTCGCCAGATCCACCGAGGCGAGATAGGCATGACGGCGCAGCGCGGCCATCCATTTCTCCGTCGCCGCCACTGCTTCCGGCGAGCCGTAGCGCAGCCCGCAGAAGATCAGCGCGTCGGCAAGGCCGGTGACGCCGAGGCCGATGCGGCGCTTGGTCTCCGCTTCGTGCTTCTGCTCCGGCAGCGGGAATTTCGAGGCATCGACCACATTGTCCATCATGCGGACGGCAAGCGGCACCACCCGTGCGAGCTCCTCCAGATCCAGCTCCGCGTTCTCCTCGAACGGGTTCTTCACGAAGCGCGCGAGGTTGATGGAGCCGAGCAGGCAGGCGCCGTAGGGCGGCAGCGGCTGCTCGCCGCACGGATTGGTCGCGGCGATGGTCTCGCAGTAATAGAGGTTGTTCCGCTTGTTGATGCGGTCGATGAAGATCACGCCCGGCTCTGCATAAGCATAGGTCGCGGCCATGATCTTGTCCCAGAGCTCGCGCGCCTGAATGGTCTTGTAGACCGTGCCGTCGAAGACGAGATCCCAGGGCTCGTCCTCCTTCACCGCCTGCATGAAGGGATCGGTCGCGAGGACCGAGAGATTGAACATCCGCAGCCGTGCCGGATCGCGCTTCGCCTCGATGAAGGCCTCGACGTCCGGATGGTCGCAGCGCAGGGTCGCCATCATCGCGCCGCGGCGCGAGCCCGCGCTCATGATCGTGCGGCACATCGCGTCCCAGACATCCATGAAGGAGAGCGGGCCGGAAGCGTCCGCGCCAACGCCGTGCACCCGCGCGCCGCGCGGCCGGATTGTGGAGAAATCGTAGCCGATGCCGCCGCCCTGCTGCATGGTCAGGGCCGCTTCCTTCAGTGCCTCGAAGATCCCGGCCATGTCGTCCGGGATCGTTCCCATGACGAAACAGTTGAAGAGGGTGACCTGGCGCCCGGTACCGGCACCGGCGAAGATGCGGCCGGCCGGAAGGTAGCGGAAATCCTCCAGCGCGGAATAGAACTTCTCCGCCCAGGCTTCGGAATCGCTCTCGACCACGGCGAGGGAGCGCGCGACACGCTGCCAGCTCTCCTCGATGGTGCGGTCGACCGGCTCGCCGTCGGGCTTCTTCAAGCGGTATTTCATGTCCCAGATCTGCTGGGAAATCGGCGCAATGGACGTCATTCCGGGCGTGTCCGTCTCGTTTCTTGAAACACTATATCTTGTGAACCATCACAGGGGACGCACAACATATATGCATCCAACTTGAAAGTCTATCACCTGATACGCCGTCATGCGACTCCGCAAGCGACTCGGGGAAATCTAGCCCGGCATCATCGACCGCGCCGTTACCCGGAGCCAGGCGGCCTGGTATTTCACGAACTCCGAGAACATCAGCAGCCGCGAGTCGGGCGAGGTCCACCAATCGTCGAGGCCCGGCGGTGCCGGACGGACCGGGTGCTGACGGATCTCGACCCCCGGCATCGCCGCGTGGAACTCCATGGCCGAGCGCGCCATGTGATAGGTCGAGGTGACGAGGATCATCGAGCGGTACCCCCCCGCCTTCATCCAGGCGGCCGCCTCCTCCGCATTGCCGATCGTGTCATGCGCGCCGTAGCCGAGCGCGATGCAGCAGGCCATCGTCTGCGGATCGACCGTCAGCCCGCTTTCCGCCATCGCCGCGCGGAAGGCCGGCGGACCGACGATATCGTTCACGCCGGTCACCAGCAGCGCGCGGGCGCGGCCGTGGAGCAGCAGCGAGACCGCGACCGGCACCCGCCGGCTGCCGCCTGTCAGCACCACGATGGCGTCCGCCTCGGGGCTCGCATCCGGAGCTTCCACGGGCATCGCCGCCAGAAACCAGAGAAACCCGCCGAGCCAGAGCAGCAGCACCGCCAGCGCGCCGATGGCCGCCCGCAACAGCCAGGTCCGCGCGGACAGGGTCAGGGTTCCCCGCCGCCCCTCCTGCGGTTGTGCGGTCACGGATTCAGCCTCCTGAGCGCCCCCATGACAGAGAAGCGGGCGGCGATCCAGGCAACGAAGGCGACCAGAAGCGGCGCCGCGACGATGAAGACCCAATCGAGGAGATCGTCCGGCAGGCCGCCGATCGCGGTCCCGAGCAGACCGGGGCTGCGCGCCGCGTCCGGGTCGAGGAGCGCCGCCATCGCGGCCAGCGTCCCGACCGCGAGCAGACCGCCGACGATGCCGCCGCGCAGGGCCATCTTCAGCACATGGGCCTGGAATTCCGACGCGATGTAGCCGTCGCGGGCGCCGATCAGATGCAGGATGGAGATCACCTCGCGATGGATCGAGACCGAGGTCCTGACCGCGAAGACGACCGCGATCACCGACGCGCTCATGACCAGCGCGAGCACCGTCAGCCCCATTGCCTCCACCGCCCGTGTTAGTTTGGCGACATGCCCCATCCAGCGGCTGTGCGCATCGACCGAGACGCCCGGGTAAAGCTCCGCAAGCCGGCTCTCGAAAGACGTGAGTTCGGTCGTTGGCTCATGCTCGAAATGCAGATCGAACAGGCGCGGCAGCGGCAGGTCGCGGACCAGATCGGCGCCGAGCCACGGAGCCAGAAGATGCGCGCTTTCCGAAGGGTCCACGCGTTGCAGCCGCACCAGCCCCGGCAGGGCGCGCATCATGCGGATCGCCTGCTCCATCTCCAGCGTATCGTCGACCCCGGGTTCGGCCGCCGGAAGCTGCACCGTAACGACGCTGCCGAGGGCGAAATCCCAGCGCGCGGCGAGCCGGTGCGAGGTCACGGCGCCGACCGTGGCGAGCACCGCGAAATAGCACATGATGCCGAGCAGCCACGGCAGGTAGCGGGCCGACGGATCCTGGTTCAGCGGAATGTCGCCGCGGGTGATCAGCGCCATCGCCTCACCCTCCGCGCCGTCGCTCGGCGCGACTGTCGCCGCTGCCGCCGACCGGGCGCGGCGGCGGACGCCGGACGCCGGGTCCGCGCACCAGTGCGACCCGTCCTTCCTCGACTTTGATGCAGGGATGGGAAAAGCGCTCGACCAGGGCCCGGTTGTGGGTCGCGATCAGCACCGTGGTGCCCATCTTGTGCAACTCCTCGAAGAGATAGAGCAGGCGCACGGCGACCCCGTCATCGACATTGCCGGTCGGCTCGTCGGCAAGCAGCAACTGCGGCCGGCCGATCACCGCGCGGGCGATCGCCACGCGCTGCTGCTGTCCGCCGGAGAGCGTGTGCGGCAAGGCATCGAGATGGCCGGAGAGCCCGACCCATTCGAGGAGCTCGGGAACATATTCGCGAATCGCCGATTCGCGGGCGCCGGCGATGCGGAGCGGCAGGGCGACATTGTCGAGCGCGCTCAGATGCGGGATCAGCCGGAAGTCCTGGAAGACGATGCCGATCCGCCGGCGCAGCGCCGGAATGCCCTCGCGGGAGATCGAGGCGGCACTCTCGCCGAACAGCGTGAGCCGCCCGCGCGACGGCTTGAGCCCAAGATACATGAGCTTGAGAAGACTGGATTTTCCGGCTCCGCTCGCCCCGGTGATGAACTGGAAGGTGCCTTCCTCGACGTCGAAATTCACGTCGCGCAGGATGGCCGGACT